>NZ_JACEGK010000637.1:0-4040 GCF_056859195.1 Streptomyces sp. NH27 | reverse complement strand
TTGGCACGCTGTTGAGTTCTCAAGAAACGGAAGCTGCCATCAGCGACCCTTCCGGGCCCCTCCGGGCTTTCCCTTCGTTGTGTTCCCGACTCTATCAGACGCTTTCCAGTGCCTGACCCCCAGTCAGCGGGGTTTGTCTTTCCGGCCCTTCGGCCGTTCCGACGAGTGAGACTTTAGCGGACTCGTCCCGCCTGACCAAATCGGCCGGGCGCTTCGAAACTCCACTCGCATTCCGCAAAAACGCACCGCGAAACGAAGACGCGCCGAGGCGCGCATCGAGTCGAGAGGTTACTGCGGGATGGCTGACCCGGGACCGACCTGGATCGGTGCTCACGTCGGACAGCTCGCGGTACGTTACGCATCCGTTCAGCCCATGTCAACTCTGGTGCGGCCGGGCGGACCACAGCGGTCGCGCGGGCCTCAGTCCAGGTCTTCGAGGCGGCCGCCGGCGTCGGGCTGGGAGAACTCCACCCGGCGCAGCAGGCGGGTCAGGATCTCGCCGAGCGCCGAGCGCTCGATCGGGGTGAGGTCCTGGAGCAGCTCGTCTTCGAAGACCGCGGCGAGCCGCATGGTCTGGAGCCACTTCTCCCGGCCTTCGTCGGTCAGCTCGACGATGACGCGCACGCGGTTGGCCTCGTCGCGGGCGCGGGTGACCAGTCCCTCGGTGACCATGCGGTCGATCCGGTGGGTCATGGCGGCGGGGGTCAGGCCGAGCCGCTTCGCGAGGTCGCCGGGGCCCAGCTGGTAGGGCCGACCGACGACGACAAGGGCCTTCAGGACTTCCCACTCGGGGTTGCTGATGCCGAGGTCGACGAGTTGGCGGCCGTACGCGACGTTCATCCGGCGGTTGAGCCGCCCGAGGGCGGTGACGACCTTCTCGACCTGGGGGTCGACTTCCGGGAACTCGCGTTGGTAGGCGGCGATCTGTTCGTCGAGGTCCAGCTCCTGCGGGGTTCCCGCGGAGCCTGGGGCTGCGGTCATGCCCCGAGTATGCCATGAAAAGACATTGCACTAAAGCCCTTCTCTGTGTAGTCTTTAGCTTCGAAGTTTACTACTGAAGTCTTCACTCCGAAGCTGTTGCGCCTCGGGGACGGACTCTGACTGTGCTGCGCCCGGGCTGGGTGCGGCCGTGATCGAGTGAGGTGAGTGTGACCACCGCGATGGGCGCCGCGCTGCGCCGTATCCAGCTGGGGAACGCGTTGAGCGCGTTCGGCAACGGCTTCACCGTGCCCTTCACGTTTATCTACGTGTCGCAGGTGCGCGGGCTGGGCGCCGGTACCGCAGGCGCGGTGCTGGCGACATTCGCCGTCGCCGCGCTCTTGGTGCTGCCCTTTACCGGTCGGGCGATCGACCGGCGCGGTCCGGTGCCGGTCGCCGTCGCGGGCACCGTGCTGGCCGCGTGCGGTTCGCTCGGGCTCGGGCTGTCCGGCAGCGAGGCCGGCGTCATCGCCGCGGCGGGCGCGCTGGGCGCGGGGATAGCCGTGGTGCAGCCGGCGCTGGCGACGATGATCGTGTGGTGCTCGACCACGGCGACGCGGTCACGGGCGTTCGCCATGCAGTTCTTCCTCAACAACCTGGGGCTGGGCGTCGGTGGGCTGATCGGCGGGCTGATCGTGGACACAGCGCATCCGTCGTCGTTCATCAGGCTGTTCGCGATCGAGGCGGCGATGTTCCTGGTGCTCGGCGCGGTGATCGCCACCGTGCGGGTGCCCGGGGCATCTCGCGTGAGCGCCGTCGAGCGGTCGGAGGCCGGTGGTGGCGCCGCGGGCGGTTGGCGGGCGCTGCTGCGGGACCGGGCGATGGTGATGGTCTGCGTGCTCGGCTTCGTGATGTTCTTCGCGTGCTACGGACAGTTCGAGTCGGGGCTGTCGGCGTTCGCGGTGGAGGTCACGCACATCTCGCCGGCCACGCTGGGTGCTGCACTTGCGGCCAACACCGCGGTCGTGGTGCTGGCGCAGTTCGTGGTGCTGCGGCTGGTGGAGCGCCGACGGCGCAGCCGGGTGATAGCCGCAGTCGGCCTGGTGTGGGCGGTGGCGTGGATGGCGGCCGGTGCGTCCGGCCTGATGCACGGCAACCACACGCTGGCGGTCGCGGCGATCATCTCCACGTACGCGCTGTTCGGGCTGGGTGAGGCGATGCTGGCACCCACCGTGAATCCATTGGTGGCCGATCTGGCGCCGGACCGGATGGTGGGGCAGTACAACTCGGCGTTCGCGCTGGTGAAGCAGCTTGCCCTCGCGTTGGGTCCCGCGGTGGCGGGTGTGATCGCGGCGGCCGGGGCGTACGACGCGTACATCCTGATGCTGGTGGTGTGCTCGCTGGCGATATCGGTGACGGCCCTGCGGATGGCGCGGCATCTCGCACCGGCGCATGACAGTCCGCTGCCGGTGGTCCGGGTGGTGGCGCAGTCGGTTCGTCCGGAGTCGGTCGAGGCCGAGCGCATACCGGGCTGAGCCGCGGGGCGTGCGCCGCTCGTGCCCGGGCTCGGTGCGCGGTGCCGTTCGGCCGGCGCCGGGGCGCTGCTGCGGCCGGGCGGACCGGTGCGGGGGCGTTCGACGGCCGCCCGCCCCGGCCGCCGGTCACACCGGCAGGGTGAACTCGCACCAGACGGCTTTGCCGCCGCCCGGGGTACGGCGGGAGCCCCAGCCGGTGGCGATGGTCGCGATGATCGAGATGCCCCGGCCGGCCTCGTCGGCGGGGTCGGCGCGGCGGCGGCGCGGAAGGTGCTCGTCGCCGTCGGTGACCTCGATGATCAGGCGCCGGTCGGTGCGTCGCAGCCGTAGCCGCATGGGCGGGATGCCGTGCTTGAGCGAGTTGGCGACGAGTTCGCTGGCCGCCTGGACGCCGAGGTCGTGCAGTTCGGTGGGGAAGCGCCAGGAGGCGAGCACCCCGGAGGCGAAGGCGCGGGCGCGGGGTGCGGCCTCGATGCCGCCGAGCAGGTCGAGCGAGGCGTTGCGGAAGAGTTCCGCGTCGGGGCCGGTGTGGTCGGGGTACTGCAGGACGAGCACGGCCACGTCGTCGTCGTGTTCCGAGGTGACGCCGAGAGAGCGCAGCAGCCGGTCGCAGATCACCTGGGGAGCGCCGGTGGCACCGGCCAGGGCGCGGGTGAGGGCGGCGACGCCTTCGTCGATGTCCTGGTCACGGCGCTCGATGAGGCCGTCGGTGTAGAGCACCGCGGTGCAGCCCGGGCCGAGCGGGACAGTGCCGGAGGTGTGGATCCAGCCGCCGGTGCCCAAGGGCGGCCCGGTGGGTTCCTCGACGCAGTGCACGGTGCCGTCGGGGTCGCGGATGAGGATGGGGAGGTGGCCGGCGCTGGCGTAGTGCAGGCGGCCCTCGCTGGGGTCGTGGACGGCGTAGACGCAGGTGGCGATCTGGGTGGCGTCGATTTCGGCGGCGAGCTCGTCGAGGAGTTGGATCACCTCGTGCGGGGGCAGGTCGAGCCGGGCGTAGGCGCGCACGGCGGTGCGGAGCTGGCCCATCACGGCGGCGGCGCGCACTCCGCGGCCCATCACGTCACCGATGACCAGGGCGGTGCGGCCGGCGCCGAGGGTGATGACGTCGTACCAGTCGCCGCCGACGGCGGCGTCGGTGCCGCCGGGCTGGTAGGTGGCGGCGACGCGGAGGTCGTCGGGCTGTTCGAGCTCCTGCGGGAGGAGGCTGCGCTGGAGGGTGACGGCGGTGTCGTGGAGGCGGCGTTCGCTCTCGCGGAGGCGTTCGGCGGACTGCACCTGGTCGGTGACGTCGGCGCCGAAGACGAGGACGCCGCGCTGCTCGGGGTCGGGGTGTCCGGGCTGGACGGGGGTGCAGGTGAAGGTGAAATAGCCCTCGCGGGTGGGCGTGCCCGGGGCGGTGTGGGCGCCCTGCGCGACCTTGCGGGCCTTGACGGTGCGCGGTTTTCCGCTGCGGAGGACCTGGTCCATCAGCGGGAGCAGGCCGAGTTCGTCGAGTTCGGGCAGGGCGTCGCGGGCGGGTGTGCCGGTGCTGCGGGGGCCGAAGACGTCGGTGTAGGCGTCGTTGCCGAAGCGCACCTGGTGGGCGGG
>NZ_JACEGK010000636.1:0-4069 GCF_056859195.1 Streptomyces sp. NH27 | reverse complement strand
GCGCCACTGCCACAGCAACGAGCACCATCTGCACTGGTCACGCTTCCGACGACGCAGCCAGGCCCGAGCCCGCCGATCCCACTACAAACGCCGAGGCCACATTCTCCAGATGCGGTTGCAGTACTAGCCGGGCCCTTCTCCGTCACCATGCCGCGCGAATGGAAATAGAGCGGCCTGGCTACCACCCAACCCCGTAGAGTCCACACGGTACGAGTGAGGAGTGAACGGTGGAATACACGGCGAAGCCGGACTTTGAGCAGAACCTGGCCGATTTTGGATCGGCGAGGTTCACCAAGCTTCGCCCTGGTCAGCGCCAGGTTCTCGCGGCGTACGCGGAGCAGCACCTCGACACTACGGACCTGGCCGTCGAGATGCCCACCGGCGAGGGCAAGACGCTGCTGGCGTTATTGATCGCCGATCACGCCCTCACACGCGGGTGGTCGGTGGCCTACCTGACTGGTACCCGCCAACTCGCCGAGCGGGTCGAGGAGGAAGCCGAAGCGCTCGGACTGGACGTCGTCCGCTTCGCCTCGAAGGACTACGGCGGCGCCAAGCTCGACGACTACCATCAGGCCCAGGCCGTCGGTGTGATGAACTATTGGGTCTACTTCAACAGCAAGCCCGTCCCGCAACCCGCCGACCTGGTCATCTTCGACGACGCCCACCTCGCCGAGCAGCCCCTCAGCGGGTTGCAGACCCTGCGCATCCCCGACAAGGTCGGCCCCGCTCGCCGGCTCTACCAGACCATCTGCGAGTTGGTGGTGGCGCACACTGACGCTTACCCCGGCCTGCGCGCGATGCTCGACGGCACCGCCCGGCCCGGCACTCCGCCCGAACTGCTGTCCTTCAGCGACTGGGACGCGATCGCGGGCCCGACGCGCGACGCCATTGAGGCGTCACCCCTCGTCACGGACCGGGAACTCAAGGACGAGATGAGGTATGTCTGGCCTTCCGTCCGCGACCACCTCACTCAATGCGGCATCCTCATCGGACCCTCCGGCATCGAGGTCCGCCCTTACCACCCGCCGACCGCGCTCAACACCCAGTACAGCCGGGCCAAGCAGCGGATCTACCTGTCGGCCACCCTCGGCTCGATGGACGACCTGCAGCGGCGAGTCGGTGGCGCCCCGGTCACCCGCCTGACCACCGCCACCTCGTTGCCATCTGGCGCGACGGGCGAGCGACTGCTCGTACTCAATCCCAGTGCCGAACCCCCCTTCGGCCAGAACGTCCTCGGCTGGGCCCTCGCCCAAGCCCAGGCGGCCGGAGGCCGAGCCGCCTGGTTGTGCGCGAGCCACGCCGAGGCCGACACCCTTCAGGAGACCCTCACCGCCTACGGGCAGCCGGTCTATCGTCTTCGTCCCGGCGACGACTCGATGGTCGACGCATGGAGCCGAGTCGCGAACGGGCACCTGATCACTGCCGGCCGCTACGACGGGCTCGACCTCGCGGGCGACCTGTGCAAGCTGGTCATCATCACCACGGTCCCGCAGGCCAGCAGCGAGTTCGAACGTTTCGTCGTCGCGTATCTCGGCGACGCCAGCTTCATGCGCCACCGCGTCGGCCAACGGGTCACCCAGGCGCTGGGTCGCGCCAACCGCGAACCGACCGACCGCTCCCTCTACCTTGGGCTGGACCCCAGCTTCGCCCAGATGCTCGCCGACCCCGCAGTCCGCAAGTCGATCCCCGCAGGCACCGAACCCACCGTCCGTGCCGCACTGGAGATATACGACCAGGGCTGGGACGGCACGCTGCGCGCCTGCGCCGCCTTCTGGCAACCAGCAACGCAGACTCCGACTTCCGCCGGGACCGTAGCAACCCCCGCAAGTCCTCATCGCAAGGCGCGGCCCGGCCGCAACACCAGCGGGAGCGGCGACGTCTCCAGTGCCGACGCCGAGGTCTCCGCAGCGACCGACCTGTGGCTGGGCGACCACGCGGGAGCGGCCAAGAAGGCGAAAGAAGCAGCCGCTCAACTCTCCGTGGCCGGAGAAACCGAACACGCCGCGTTCTGGCGCTACGTGGAAGCCCATGCCCACTTCAACCGAGGACGCAACCAAGACCTGGCTGCCGCACGTAACGCACTGGAAGACGCCACCGCCGGCGGCCCGCGCACCACCTGGTTCCGCAGACTCGCCCGCACCATCGCCGACCTCGAAGGCTACGAACACACCGCTGACGACACCGACCGATTCTTCCTCGCCTGGGACGAGTGGCGCCGTGAAACCGGTGCCCGCCTCGACCGCGTCCTCTCCGAGGGCCGCATCCAGCTCACAGGCGGCCACGACCAACAGTGCGAAGGACTGACCAGGCTCGCCCGCCTGGTGGGTGCCACTGGCGAACGCCCACCCAAGAGGGAGCAGAGCGCCACGGACTGCCGCTGGACGTGGTCCACCGTCAAGCGCGCCGAACGCCGCGTCTGGGAGGTCAAGACCGTCCCGAAAGGCGAGCCTCATCCGCTTAATCGCGGCGACGTCAACCAACTGCTCGGGCAGATCGAGGTCGAGACCAGGCGTTCTGCGAAGACCCGCGTCTTCGGTTGCCTGCTCACTCCAGCGACCACCACCCAGGGCGACGCTGCAGAAGCGGCTCACGACAAGATCGTTTTGGTCAACCACGGAGCGGCCGTGAGGCTCTACGACATGCTGGCCGACCGGCTCCGCCAGTACGACGCGCTGTGCGGTGGCAACAACGCCGAGGCACGCGGTGAAGCTCGCACGAGGATCGAAGCGCTCCTGCCCCAAGAGGACGGCTGGCTGGGCAAACTGCTCGCGCCCTCTCGTGGGCGGCTTGTCACCGCAGACGACGTAGCCGCCATCTTCCCGTCGACGTGATGACAAGCAAAGCTGGTCATCACAGCCGTCAGACACTGGGGAGGGGCGGTCCGGACGGGCCGCAGCCTGTGTACCGGCCGCGGCTTTTCTGCACCTGGCCGAGTCCTACCCCACGGCCGAGGTCACCCATGACCACTTCCACCAGATCCACCGACGCATACGGCGCGTCCGCCCCAGCCACGCCCCCTCCACATCGACTCCATCGAACTCGTCGACGTGTCCGCCAGCGCGTCCGAGAAGGCCATCACGTGGGAGTCCGTGGCCCCGCCGATTCCGCTCGGCGTCGGCCGCTGACATCGTCAGGACGGCCGTGATGCTGGACACAACGACGACTTCACGAGGCACTCGAATGCGACACCGAACATCCGCTTCGGGTACGACACGCACCGCTCGTCCGTCCCGCCCGAAAGCGACACGACCTGCGGGGGACACGGCTTGTGCCGCGACTTACTCGGGGGTGATCGCCGACCTGCATCCCGACGACGGCCTCGCCCGCCTTCACGCCGCTGCACGCGACGGCATCCGTGCCGCCCTCGGCGAGGACGCCTGCCGCTACGCCTGGTCGTTGCAGCACCTGACCACCGCCTACGCATACGCCGACGCGGACTCCGACGCCGCGCAGCGGCTGCTGCGCCGGATACGGCCCGGACATGCGCCCCTCCACATCAAGGACATCAGCCTCGTGGACGTCACCGCGACCAGCAACGACCGCAGCAAAAGCATCACCTGGAAGCGGCTGCACACGATCCCGCTTCGGGGCAAGGACTGAGAGCCTGACGTTCCCAGGGGATCTTGAAGAACTCCGTGTTGCCCGGATGAGCTTGGGCGCGGATGGGTTGCGGCGCGCGGGCAGGGGTGGCCGTGCGAATAAGCGAACGGGAGCGTCGGCTTCGCCGAGTCGGCCGCAAGATGCGCTTTGTGCGTCACACGAATCGATATTGTGATGGTGGTGCGGATGATGGATGCCGAATTCAGTTCCACCACCTTCGTGGTCTTCGACGTCGAGCTGCGTAGCCAGCTTGGCGGCCCGGTCCCGGTGGCCGCCGCGGCCCTCGCCCTCAGCGGCAAGAACTGGCAGCCTCTGTGGCGAGTTCACCGAGAGATCCGCGAGGGTGACTGCTCAGGTCCTTGTGTGACCTGCGGGTGGTTGCCTCGTTGGTCTGTCCGTGGGACTCGCGAAGCGTCAGCCGTCGTACGAGGACCTCGTGCGCGTGATCGTGGATCTGCAGCGGGACGTG
>NZ_JACEGK010000635.1:0-4072 GCF_056859195.1 Streptomyces sp. NH27 | reverse complement strand
GTTGTTGCGCTCTCCTCGGGCGCTGAAAGTGACGCAACGGCTGGCCGCGAAGAATCGGTTGGACGTCGCACTCGTACGGGGGCGGCTGCGCGGCGCACTCATGGCGCTGGCCCCGGTGCTGGGCGGCGAAGCCGGAGAGCGGGACCTGGATCGCCTCCTGGACCTGCTCCTGCTCTCCGGGGTGGACCTCGGGGACGCGGACTGAGCCGCGGGTGGGCCGTGTTGTGGTCAACTGCCCCCAACGGCCCTACCCCACAGGGCCAGTGGGTCCGGTGGGTGCTGGTCGCTCCCGCCCCTTCGGAGGGAACTCGGCCGGTTCCCTGGCCGTCCTGCATAGCGACTTCGCGGGAGTCGATCCGCATCGCGTCAGACTGCTGGCCGACAAACTCAAGAACCTGGCCGACACTCTGCATCGCGAAGCTCCCAGCATCCGGAAGAACTTCGACGAGTGGCACGGCATGCTCAGCCAGTCGCAGCTGTCGCAGCAAGTGACACAAGTACACGCCGACGCCTCCGACATGGCCAAACGCGCCGATGAGGCGCTGAACCTGCTGCACAACCCGCACATGTACGACCCCAGCGACCCGCACGCGAACTGGGTCAGCGTCCCTTGGGATGTAGCCCAGATCAACGCCTCCGAAGAAGCCAGGACCGAGGCGCTGAACCTGAAGAAGGCCATGGACGATCCGGAAGACTCTTCCTCGCGCGCCACGATCGATGAGATCGCACAGTCGCTGGCCGACCACCAAGACGACCCGGCCTACCTGCAAGCGTTCATGGCCAACGGAGGTGAGGACCAGGCCGTCCGTGCCGCGCGGGTTCTGCACGGGATGGACGGTACGCATGGCGGCGTGGTGCTCAGCAAGGAGTCCGAGGCCGCGCTTGCCCAGTTCGGTCAAGGGGTCGCGGCCTCGACGAGGATGGCCAAGGACGGCGCGATCACGTTGCCGCCGGATTACCTGACCAAGCTGACGAAGCCCGCAGGCGGCGACATGTGGTCGGTTGGCATGCTTTTCAAGTACGGTCCCCCCGGCAGCAAGTGGGACTCCACCGTGCTGTCTGCGGTTGGCGGCTCGATGCTGGACTGGCGCCAGACGCATGAGATGCGGCCTGACTTCCAGAAGGGGGTCAACGCGGCTGTGCCCGGCGAGTACGTGGGCGACCACAACGCGTGGTATACCTCGCTGGGCCTGAAGATGGACTATACCCAGGGTGGCGGCTTTATCGATCACGCGAACAACATCCAGGGTATCGATGCGAACGATCCGTCGATTGTCCTGATGCAGCGCGTGAGCGAGAACTCGGATGCCTCACGGCAGTTGCTGACCGGTGTGGACGGTCCCAAACACGCGGACGCACTCGTCAGCGACAAGTGGCATACCCCCGGCAACGACTCTTTCGATGACGCCAAGTTCCCCGCTGCCGTCATACGGGCAGCCACCCTCGACCGCGAAGGCCATCCGAAGCAGTCTGCCGAGGCCGCAGCGAACTTGATCAACGCCGGCGGCGACGAATACAACAAGGAGAAGAAAAAGGGCGACTATGACCTGGAGCAGTATCCGGTCAACAAAGGAATCACGAAGGCGCTGTCCACCGTCTTCCAGGCTTACGTTCCCGACTTCGCCGATTCCACCGGCACGTCCGACCAGGCGGCCTACGCCTCCAAATTGAAGCCTGGCACGCTGATTCTCGACCGGCAACATGCTGAGGACTTCATGAGTATGATCATGCAGAACCGCGACGAGGCCGGGAACGTCGTGGAGTCCATCAACGCCCAAATCAGCCAGACTTCGATGAAGGGGCTGGACGACCCGGACGCCGGCGTCTATCTCAAGAACTTGGCCGAACTGCGCGGTGAGGCGTGGTCCGCGGCCGACGAGGTCCACATGACGAAGGCCGAGTTGCTGGACGCTGCACACACCAAGCAGCTGCTCTGGTTCAACATCATCGCCAGTGGTGCGGCGGCCGTCCCCAATCCGCTCGATGACTCGGTCGGCCAGAACTGGATACAGGCCGCGATCTGGGCCGGAATCCCATACGCCGACTCGAAGTTCTCCACGGACAACGCGGCGAGCATCGAGGCAACCGCAAGGCCCCGGAAATACGACGATCAGGCGTCGATGCACGTACCACTCATGCAGGGACTCGCACGCGCCGGCAAGATCAAGCCGCCACCGAACCACCCGGAGTGGGCTGACGGCGACATCGACATCACTACGGATCAGGACATGACGGACTTCAATGACTGGTGGAACGCCACCCGCACGGAGAAGCATTCGCAACTGGACACGTTCAGCGACCAGATGGATGACGGTTACAAGCGCGGTTCGGAGTGAGCACGCGTCTGGTGCCGCGCTCCCGAGTGGCGGGCCTGTTGGCAGTGGGGCTCGTCGTCGCCGTGACGGCCGGCTGCTCGAACGACGGCGGTGACGGTGACCAGCGACCCGGGCCGGGGCAGGCGGCAGTGCTGCTCACCGCGGACCAGGCGGGCCCGGGCCTTGACCTGGCCGGGGGCGGCGCGGTCAACGCTCTCACCGTGGGGAACGACGGCAGCGTCTACGTGCTGCGGTCCGGTGTCTACAAAGTCTCACCCGACCGCAAGGTGTCCCGGGTGCTGAGCGTCGGCCCCGAAGGATCGGGCGGGCTGGTCGCGCGGCCGGACGGCTCGCTGGCGCTGGGCGCGTACGGCTCGGTGCGGAAGGTCGACGCGCACGGCGCCGTATCCACCCTGGCGGGCGTACCCGGCTCCGGAGCGACCCGCCACTCCACGCTGCCGCGCTCGGCGTCGGCCGCCACGTACCGCTTCAGCGGCGTGGCGACTCCCTTCGGCGTCCGGCCCGACGGCACCCTGCTGCTCATCTCCGACCGTGAGGCGGTCTGGACCCTCAAGGGTGGCACCCTGACGCGGCTCTACGCCTTCCCCGCCGCCGACCGTAGCGCATCGCCGCCCACCATGGCGCAGACCTGGAACACCGTCGACGGTGCGGGCAACGCCTACGTCATCGGTGGCAACGGCCTGACCAGCGGAACTGTCGGCGACATCAAGATGATCCGCCCCGACGGCACCGTCACCCGCCTCGCCCTGCCCGCTACGGCTGCCGGACTCACCGGCGCACCGGCCACCCTCCGAGTCCAGTCGATGGCCGGCGCCGACGCGACCGGCCTGTACGTCAACGCCCGCGGTGCGTCGGACGCATACGTACTGCTCATCCGTGGCGGCCACGCGCAGATCATCGCCCACCACAGTGGCACCGGCTATCCCGAAGACTGCGACCCGTCGCACCCTGTGGACGCGGTGAAATTGGTCTGCGGCCTCCCGGTCACTCTCGCTTATGGCGACGGCCGGCTCGTCATGGGTGGCTACACGCACTACCTGCTCCAGATCGCGATGAAGAAGTGACGACACCGTGGGAGACAAGACGTGGGACTTCCTGACGAAGACAGACTCGGCAATATATGCCAGGAGGACATGAACAGCATCGAGGCGTCGGTCACGAACATCCGCGCCGCGATCAAACAAGTCAACGGCTTTCTGGGCAAGGACACATGGGTCGGTGCGAAGGCGGACGCATGGGGAACGGACTTCCAGGGCCGAATGAACTCGCTCGGCCGGCTCTTCGACTCCTACCCAGCCGAGGAACGCCAGCTGGTCCCCGAGGCGACCAAAAAGCAGTCGGACCAGGATCGCCAACGCGCGGGTAGCTCCTGAGTGCGTTGTGGTAAACCGGAGCCTTGGTAGCCGGCAGGGCCCTCCGTATGCCTGGCCTCGATCGTTCATGAGTCCGGGTCGGTGTGTGCAGGATCGAGCTGGGACGGGCGCTGCGGGCCCGGTGGAAGGCCGCTGGGACGGTTCTGCCGGAGTCCGGAGTCCGTGGACGGGGTGCTGCGGTCGCTGCGGGTGATGAGGGTGACGCAGCGGCCGGCCGCTGAGCACCGGTTGGACGTCGCACTCGTACGGGAGCGGCTGCGGGGCGCGTCGTCGCACTGGGCCCGGTGCTCGGTGGGGAACCCGGGGGAGCGGGACATGGATCGCCTGCTGGACCTGCTGCTGCTCTCCGGGGCGGGCTCGGGG
>NZ_JACEGK010000634.1:0-4100 GCF_056859195.1 Streptomyces sp. NH27 | reverse complement strand
CCGAGACCACCGGTCTGGACACGAGCGGTGCGCTGCCCACCGATCAGATCGGCATCATCAGCGGCGCCTCCCTGGTCAATGTGCTGCCCTATCCCGTCTACAACGGCTGGATCACCGCCAACCACCCCGCGAAGCCGCTGACCGCGGTGCCCCCGGCTACCCCGTCGAACAGCGGCCTCGACCTCAAGGCGTTCCAGAACCTCGGCTACACCGGGCAGTGGTTCGTCTTCGCGGGCTTCGTCGTCTTCATGTGGTTCCGGTTCAT
The DNA here is from genome assembly GCF_056859195.1 of Streptomyces sp. NH27. Lineage (NCBI taxonomy): Bacteria > Bacillati > Actinomycetota > Actinomycetes > Kitasatosporales > Streptomycetaceae > Streptomyces > Streptomyces sp. NH27. The sequence continues at coordinate 3,835 of NZ_JACEGK010000634.1, read as the reverse complement.
CCGCCGGGAGGCCGAGGCGCGGGCCGACGCCGCGCTCGGCATCCTCCCGGACCAGCCGGACGGACCGGAGGGCCCGGGCGGGCCCGGCGGTCAGGGCCGACCGGGCGGGCCCGCCGCCCCCGACCCGCAGGCCGCGGACGGCGAGCCGGGGGAGCGGGACACCGAGGGCGCCCGGGACACCGCGTCGGTCGGGTCAGCCGCCCACGTGGCGTAGTGCGAAGGCCAGTTCCAGCCGGACCTGCTTGATCCGCTCCTCGACGACCAGCGAGCCGTGCCCCGCGTCGTACCGGTAGACCTCGTGCGGCTTGTCGAGGGTGTGCAGCCGCTCCACGTAGTTGTCGATCTGGCGTATCGGGCAGCGCGGGTCGTTCATGCCCGCGCTGATGTAGACGGGGGCGGCGACCTTGTCGACGTAGGTGATCGGCGAGGACGTCTCGTACCGGTCCGGGACTTCCTGCGGGGAGCCGCCGAAGAGGGTGCGGTCCAGGGCCTTGAGTGCCTCCATCTCGTCGGCGTACGCCGTCGCGTAGTCCGCGACGGGGACCGCGGCGATGCCGACCGTCCACGCCTCGGGCTGGGTGCCGAGGCCGAGCAGGGTCAGATAGCCACCCCACGAGCCGCCGGTGAGCACCAGCCGGGACGGGTCGGCGAGGCCGGAGTCGACCGCCCACTCCCGCACCGCGGCGATGTCCTCCAGCTCTATCAGGCCGACCCGGTGCTTGAGGGCGTCGGTCCACTCCCGGCCGTAACCGGTGGAGCCGCGGTAGTTGACCCGGACGACCGCGAAGCCGTGGTCGAGCCAGGCGGCGGGCCCCGCGGCGAAGGAGTCCGAGTCGTGCCAGGTGGGGCCGCCGTGGATCTCGAAGACCGTCGGGAACGGCGCTGCCGCCGCGGCGTCGTCACCGGCCGGGCGCGGCGGCCGCTGCACGAGTGCGTGGATCGGTCCACCCGGTCCGTCGACCCACACGTCCTCCACCGGCACCGAGTCGGGAGCGCGCAGCCCCGGTGCCTCCAGGACGACGCCGCCCGCGGTGGAGCGCACCGCAGGGGGCTGCTCGGCCGACGACCACAGGTACTCCACGCTGCCGTCGGGCCGCGCGGTCGCCCCGCTCACGCTGCCGGCCGGGGTGTCCAGCCGGGTCAGCGAGCCGTCCGCCAGGTCGTACCGGAACAGCTCGCCGCGGGCGTGGAAGTCGTGCACCACCAGCAGCGCCGAGCCGTCCGGATACCACTCGGCGTGCACGTCGCCGGGCAGGTCGAAGGCCAGCTCGGTCTGCGCGCCGCCGGCCACGTCCCACAGCATCGGCAGCCAGCGGTCGGCGCGCTGGTGGCCGACGAGCAGCCGGGTGTCACCGGGCACCGGGGCGAAGCCGAGGCAGTCCAGACCCAGTTCGCGCCGGCCGCCGTCGGTGTCGTCCAGCTCCGCGACCGTGCTGCCGTCGGAGACGCGGAGCACCCGCAGCGCGCTGTGCATCGCGTCGCCGTGCTCAGTGTGCTCGATCACGACCAGGGTGCCGTCCTCGGAGAGGTCGCCGACGCCCGCGGACTCCGGGTGCCGGTAGATCTCGTAACCCTCGCCGGACGGGGGCACGACGTGTACGGAGGTGCCTTCGTCGTCCGTGGAGCGGCCGATCACGGCGAGGCCGCCGACGCCCAGCGCGAGGCCCGCCGGATAGGAGGGGGGAAGGGCGGGTGCCGCCGGTATGTCCTCACCGCCCCCGAACGGCTGCTTCATCCACACGCCGAACTCGTCGCCATCGGTGTCGGAGAACCACCACACCCGAGTGCCGTCCCTGCTGAGGGTGCCGTCAGTCGTGCCGTTCGGCCGGTCGGTGACCTGGCGGCGGCCGCCGGTGGCGCGGTCCCACGCGTACAACTCGTAAGTCCCCGTCACATTGGACACGAACAGGCTGCGGTCCGGGGCGTCCTCGGCCCACTCCGGCAGCCCCACCCGAGGCGCGCGGAACCGCGTTTCCCACGCCGGCATGGCGCCGGCCTCCGACATGGGTCCGACGGCGGACCCGGTGATCTCGTTCATGACCCCATGATGCTCCGCCGCGACCGCCTTCGGTGCGGTTGCCCGTACAGCCTGTGGATAACTCCACGAAGTCGCAGGTAGGAGGACGGTGGATGGGGAGAGGCGCGGGCCGGCCGGGTGCCGCCCGCATGCTGTCAGTCCGCCTGCTGGGCCTCGCCGCGGACCACGACCACCGGGCAGGACGCGTGCAGCGTCACCGTGTGGCTGACCGAGCCGAGCAGGGTCGCGCGGAAAGTGCCGTGGCCGCGGACGCCGACCACGATGAGCTCCGCCCCCTCGCCGCGGTCGAGGATGACCTGCGCCGGGTTGCCCATGACGGTGACCGGGCCGACGGCGGCGGCGCGATCACGCGGCAGGGCCTGCTCCACCGCCTCCCTGAGCGCCTGCGCCGCGGATTCGCCCAGGTCGTAGTCCTCCGGCAGCCCCGGCATCGCACCGCCCCAGCCGAACGACGCGGGCATCTCCCACGCCATCACGGCCTCCAGGGACGCCCCGGTCAGCACGGCCTGGCGGTCGGCCCAGCGCAACGCGTGCAAGGACGGGTCGGAACCGTCGACGCCGACCACGATCCGGCCGTATTCCGTCGCCGACTCGCTGGTGGGCGCGCTCGTGGCCTCGCTCCGCTCGGCAACCGGCTCCGTCATGGCCTGCTCCTTACGCGCTACGTCCTACGGCTCCGCCGCAAGATCCGCCGCCGGACGGGCTGCCCGGCCTTGTCCACGGCAAACCCTAGGGGACGTAGTGGGGCATTGCCGTATGGAACGACCGCCGCTTGCGAGTGTTCGGGGTCCGGGTGCCCGCGGGTGCGGGTGACGGGTGTGTTCGACCGCTGCGACCGCGACGGCCTGCCGGCGTACCTCGAAGCGAGCAGCATGCGAAGCCGCGGCCTGTACGAGCGCCTCGGCTACACCTTCCTCGGCTACACCTTCCGCGGCTACACCTTCCTCGGCACCCCGGTCGAACTGCCCGACGGCCTGCACATGTATCCGATGTGGCGCGAGCCGCGCGCCGCGGCGCAGGGCTGACCCGTCCCACGGGGCGGACCCGGGAGGGGCGGGAGTGCCGCCATCCGCTCCCGGCCGGTGGTCCTTTCGTGGCCCGCGCTGAAATTCGTTTCCGTCGGCCATGCTCGCCACGTAGCGTGCCCGCCCATGGACAATGACCAGAGCCTGCCGCCGCGCCTCACCCGCCTCACCTTCCACGGACCGCTCTCCGAGGCCCGGGCGACGAGGATCATCGACCGGCTGGCCGGCACCGCGCCGCCCCGGACGGTGCTCGATATCGGTTGTGGCTGGGGCGAGTTCATGCTCCGCGTGCTCGAAGCCGTGCCAGGCGCGACCGGCGTCGGCATCGACCTGAACGCCGAGGACACCGCGCGCGGCCGCGCCAACGCCGAAAGCCGGGGCCTGGCCGACCGTGTCGCGTTCGTCGAGGAGTCCGGCATCGGCACCACCCGTGGCCCCGCCGACCTCGTCGTGTGCCTCGGCGCCGGCCATGCGCTCAGCGACCAGAGCCCACCTGCCCACATCGGGGCCGCACTTGAGGCCCTCCGCGGCCTCGTGACGCCGCACGGCCGCGTGCTGTTCGGCGAGGGCTTCTGGGAGCAGCCGCCGCCGCCCGAGCGGCTCACCGCCATGTGGCCCGAAGCCGCCGCCGACGAACTACCCGACCTCGCAAGCCTGGTGGACCTGGCGGTGTCCGCCGGCTTCCGGCCCTCCTGGATCGAGACCGCCTCCGCCGACGAATGGGACGACTTCGAGTCCGGCTACCAGTCCGACGCGGAGGACTGGCTCGCAA
>NZ_JACEGK010000633.1:0-4119 GCF_056859195.1 Streptomyces sp. NH27 | reverse complement strand
CACGGCGACGACTACGAGTCCGACATGCCGGCCCTCGCCGAGGACGAGAGCTTCCTGCGCCACTTCGGGCACGAACTGGACAACCTGGCCCGGCTGCCGACCGGGGTCAGCGCGAAACTGCTGGACGGGGACCGCACCGCGCGCCCGCCCTGGTTCGCCACCGAGTACATCGCCGGGGTCACGCTGGCCGACGCGGTCGAACGGCTCGGCGGGCCGCTGCCGGTCGGCGCGCTGTGGGCGCTGCTGCGGGAGGCCGCGGCCGGGCTGCGGGCCGTGCACGAACTCGACATGGTGCACCGCGACCTCAAACCGTCCAACGTCATGCTGACGCTGGACGGCGTCACCCTGATCGACTTCGGGGTCGCGCGCGCCGCCGATCAGAGCAGGCTGACGAAGACCGGCATGGTCATCGGCACACCCGCGTACATGGCGCCCGAACAGGCCGCCGCCCGGAAGCACCTGACCGGCGCCGCGGACGTCTTCGGTCTCGCCTCGGTGCTGTGGTACGCGGCGACGGGCGTCCCGCCGTTCGGTACGGGCGCGGGCGTGGATGTGCTCTACCGGATCGTGCACGACGTGCCCGATCCGGCGCCGCTGCACGCGGTCGACCCCGAACTGGCCGCGCTCCTGGTGTCGTGCCTCGACAAGGATCCCGACGCCCGCCCCACCGCGGCACAGTTGGCCGGGCGCGCCACCGGGCACGTGACGGCGGCGACCGTACGGCTCGCGGTGTCCGAGCCGCGCGAGTCGGCTGATGCCCCGGCACAAGACCCGGCCGAAGTCCCGGCCGAATCAGGGGACTCGGGGGACTCAGAGAACTCGGAGGGCTCGGGGGACTCGGGGGCGTCACCCGAGGCTGCCGAACCGGCCCGCCACTCGCCCCTGACCGCTGCACCCTGGCCGGACGCCGTCCGGGAGCGGATCTCCGAGCGGGTCGCGTTCGCGGCCACGGCGCCGGGTCCCGAGGTGACCGCCGCACTCGCGGCCGCGGCCGCACCGGGCGGCGGCAACGGCAAGGCCGCCGAGGCGGCCGTCGTGCCGGCCGGGGCAGGGGCGGAGGCGGAGGCGGACCCACCCGATCCGTCGAAGTCCGCGCCGCAGTCCGGTGCGAAGTCCGCGCCGGAACCCGTGGCGGAACCCGCGCCGAAGCCCCCGGCGACGCCGGAGCCGAAGGCCGAGCCGGGCACCGCAGGCGGCCAGGAGAAGCGGCGCGAACGCCGCAAGCGCGTGCTGCTGCTGGTGGTCCCCGTACTCATCGGCACCGGCACGACCCTGGCCATCACCCTTACCCCGGACGACAGTACGGCTCGCGGCGCGGGTGGCCCCGGATCCTCGGCCGTTTCAACACCCACCGCGGGCGCCACCGACGCGGCCGACTCGACCCGGCCGCCATCCTCGACGGCATCGGACCGCCCCACCACCAGCGGGAGTTCGGCGGGCAGGTCCACCGCCCCGCACCCGGGCTCCGCCAAGGGCGGTTCCGGCCATACGGCCACCGGCAAGGGAACGGGCTCGAGTTCGGGCGGGACGGGATCGTCCGGCGGCGGCACAAGCGGCGGAAGCGGCGGAAGCGGTAGCGGTACGGGCGGCGGGTCCGGCAGCGGGAGCAGTGGCGGGTCGAGCGGCGGTTCCGCGTCGGGCGGGGGCGGCACATCCGCGCCGACCGGGCACGGCCGGCTCAGGAACTACTCCAACGCCGAGTGCCTGGGGGACTTCTCCACCGGCGCCAACGACACCCCGGAGACGGCTGCTTGCGGCTCCGCGGCGACGTACGGCGGCACCCTCTCCTACACCTGGACGTACTCCGCCGGGTCCGGAGGCACTTTCCGCCTGGTCAACCAGGCGGGCAACGGCTGTCTCACCGCAGGCGCGTTCGGCAACAACGCGAACATCAGCGCGTGCAGCGACTCGTCCTTGCAGAAGTGGAAGGTCGCCGCGAAGACCTCCCACGGCAGCGAATTCACGAACGTGGCGAGCGGGCTGTGCCTCACCGTGACCGCGGGCCACGAAGTGTCCACCGCCTCGTGCAGCGTCTCCCAGACCGCCCAGATCTGGTCCACTGTCTGAACTACCGTCCGCTTCGGCAGGTTTGGCCGGGCGGCTGGCGCACCGCGCCCACGCAGTCCGCACCGGACATCGCCTTCGTCCGACGCGGAAGTCGTCAACTACTGTGCCAAAAAGGCGGAGTGACTTTTCGTCAGCGTCCGGTGGTCAGCGGTCGTCGTGGGTGATGGCGGCGACCGGGACGTCGAGGGCGAGGGCGCAGCGCCGGATCGTGCCGTCGCTCGCCCCGGCCAAGCCCCGTTCCAGGCGGGAGAGATGGCCCCGGTCCAGGCCCGTCACCACCTGCATCTCGCGAAGGCTCATCTTCCGAGCAATGCGAAGTGCCCTCATTGCCGCCCCGTTCGGTCTCACGTCTCGAAAGTATCCGCCAGCTACCCCGCTCGCAAGTCCATCAGATCCTTAATGTGAGCTTTCTAAGCTTGCCAGCCCCATCTGATCACATTCTCCCGAGCCTCATCACCGCCATATCAGGCAACCAATGGACGAGTTCCGGCCGTATCGGCCGCAGGTCAAAGGCTCGGAAGATGGCTGCGTGGTTGCGTGCAGTCCGGCATGATGTGGGCCATGGACGGAGATTGGTTGCGGCTGGGCGGCGTCATCCGGGCAGCCCGCAAACGCAAAGGACTCAGCCAGGTGCGTCTCGGCGACTCGATCGGCGTGAAGCGGACCGTGATCCAGACGATCGAGCGCGGGCACGAGTTCCAGAGCGTCACGGCGACCCTGCGGGACATCGAACGCATTCTGGAGTGGGGACAGGGCTCGATCGAGCACATCCTCGACGGCGGCGACCCGCTGCCGCCGGACTCCCCCGGCAACCGCTACTACACCAGGCACGCGCGACCGGACGCCGGCGGTGAGCTGCCGGTGCGGATCTCCCGGGCGCTCGCCGAGGGCGTCACTCTGGACACCGCGATCGTGCCGCTGTCGCCCAACACCGAGATGGTCGTGGTGGTCAAGGGCAAGCCGGACGCCACGCACGACCAGATCGAGGCGGCCCTTTCGGCGTGGGAGAAGAAGGGCGGCCACCTGGAACGGCTGCGGGAGATCGCGGAGGGCCGGGAGGACTGACCCGGCCACCGGTCCGGCCGCGGCCCGGCCCCGGTTCGGCAACGTCGTAGCCTGGCGGTGTACGACCTGGAAAAGACCAGGTCGGAAAGGCTGGGAGAGACGCCATGGCGCGCAGACCGGGGCGCGGGGCGCCCGCCGCGCCGTTGGGGCAACGCGAGGGCGTCGACCCGGTGCGGGTACGGCTGCCCGAACCCGGCGAGCGGGACGACGCGGCCGGACCCGCGGCCTGGACGACGGTCGGCGGCTACCTGCTGGAGCGGTACGGAACCGCGGTCGGCCGGGAGCGGATCGAGGCGATGCTCGCCGCGGGGCGGTTCGTCACCGTGGACGGGCCGGTGGGGTCGCTGACTCCGTACGAGCCGGGCGCGTGGGTGTGGTTCCACCGCGACTTCCCGCCGGAGGCGGCCGTGCCGTTCCCGGTGGAGGTGCTCCACCGGGACGAGCGGATCGTGGTGGCGGACAAGCCGCACTTCCTCGCCACCACCCCGCGCGGCCGCCATGTCACCGAGACCGCGCTGGCCCGGCTCCGGCGCGACCTGGACCTGCCGCTGCTGTCCCCCGCGCACCGGCTGGACCGGCTGACCGCGGGAGTGGTGCTGTTCGTCGTACGCCCCGAGGACCGCGGGGCGTACCAGACGCTCTTCCGGGACCGGCGGGTACGCAAGGAGTACGAGGCGGTCGCGGCGTACGACCCGACGGTCGCGCTGCCGGCGACGGTGCGCAGCCGGATCGTGAAGGAGCGCGGGCAGATGGCGGCGCGGGAGGTGCCGGGGCCGTACAACGCGGAGAGCGTGGTCGAGTTGACGGCGCGGCGCGGCGGACTCGGCCACTACCGGCTGCGGCCGCTGACGGGCCGCACTCACCAGTTGCGGGTGCACATGCACGCGTTGGGGCTGCCGCTGCTGAACGACCCTATCTACCCGGTGGTGGTGGCGGAGGCGGAAGTGGAGTCGGAAGTGGCGTCGGGGGCGGAGTCGGGGGCGGAGT
>NZ_JACEGK010000632.1:0-4125 GCF_056859195.1 Streptomyces sp. NH27 | reverse complement strand
GGGCGAGCCTCTGGTGGCGGCCGTACGTGACCTCGTCGCCGCCGGTGTAGACGGCGGTCGCGCTCCAGGCCGCCACGCTCGCGCAGTCGCCGCCGCCCGGCGGGGTGGTCGGCGGCGTGGTCGGCGGGTTGGTGGGCGGGGTGGCGCCGGCGAACTCCACGGAGTACTTGGCGAAGTCCCAGGCGCCCTGCGGAACCGAGCTGCATGTACCGGACGTGGTGCCGGTGTTGTCCGGCGGGCTGCACTGGCGGTCGCGGTTGAGCGACCAGAAGGTGAAGCGGCCCATGCCGTGGCTGGTGGCGTAGTCCAGCACGGTCTGGAAGTCCGCCTGGTAGAAGTACTCGCCCGAGTCGCTGCGGCCGTTCATGCCGGAGAAGCCCTCGTGGGCGTAGGCGGTGGCGGCGTCCCAGCCGAAGGTGCTCTGCAGCAGGCCGTTGAACGCGGTCAGGGCCGCGGTCTGGGAGGCGGCGCCGCTGAAGCCGCCGTCGAACGGCATGATGGAGAAGTTGTTCGGGGTGAAGCCGATCGACTTGGCCTCGTCGAGCATCTGCTGGCCGAACCAGCCGGTGCCGGCCGCGGTGCCCGCGGTGGTGACGGAGATGTAGATGCCGGGGTTGTTCTGCTGCAGGATCTGGGCGGCGCCCAACTCGTTGGCGACCGCCGCGGTGTTCTCGTACTCCGGCTCCTCCAGGTCGAAGTCGATCGCCTTGAGCTGGTACTTGGTGACGACCTGCTGGTACGCGGCCGCGGTCGAGGCCGCGTCGGAACACGCCTGGCCGAGCTTGGTGCCGCCGTAGCCGCCGATCGACACGGACACGTCGCCGCCCTTGGCGCGGATCGCGGAGATGGTGTTCGCGACCGAGGTGTCGGAGGACACCGCGTTGGTGCCGCCCCAAGTGGGGCTACAGCCACCTCCGTTGGGGGCGAGGATGAAGGCGAGCTGGAACGCCTTGAGCCCGGTGGCGTCCATGATCGCGGTGGCGTCCGGCGGGTCGTTGTCCAGCGGCATCAGATAGGGCGCGGCGGCGTACCAGTTGCTGCCGAGCGCGCTCGCCGTGGGTGCTGCGCTGGCCTGGCCGCCGCCGAGGGCGGCGGCGGTGCCCAGACCGGCGACGGCGAGGACCGCGGCGGCCACGCCCGTGCCGAGGGCTTTGAGACGGTTCACGTCGGACCTCCTGTGGGGGAACGTGGCAGCAGGGTCCTGCGATGATCCGAACACGTCAATAGGTTGGTCCAGACCTTTGGGTCAACCCACAAATTGGTCTCTACCAGTTGCACCATGCGGGCGGGCCCACCGCGCGCGTCCCGCGTACGGCCGGGAGCGCGCACGCGAACGGGCCCCGGCTCCGCGGGAGATGCGGAGCCGGGGCCCTGGAGCCGTAGCCGTAGCGCAGACTCAGACGACGCCGACGGAGGCCAGCGCGCGCCGCTGCCCGGGGCTCGGCTTCGCCGGGAAGTACAGGTACACCACGCCGCCGGAACCGGAACCGACCGAGCCGGACGCGGTGATCCGCTTCGTGCGCAGCCACACCGTCTCGAACTGGGCGCGCTTGTAGACGTTGCGCACCGCGTCGTCGCTCTCGCTGGCCGGGTCGTTCATGATCACGTCACCCTCGGCGGTGAAGCCGACCATGCACATCAGGTGGCCCGAGGTGCTGTAGTTGGACCCGTCCAGCTCGCTGGCCAGGAACGACTGGGACGTTATCACCGGGATACCGGCCTTGATCAGCCGCTCCGCGTCGTTGAGCGAGTGCAACTGGGTGACGACGCTCTGCAGGTCCTTGTACGTGGCCGCGTAGGCCGCGTTGAACGGCCAGTTGCCGCAGCCCTCGTACTGGTAGTCGTACGTGTAGCGGGCGCCCTGGTCGACCTGCGGGTCGGCGTAGGAGGGGTCCACCCAGGCCATGTCGGCCGCGGTGGGGCCGCGACCCCAATACTCGATGCACATGGTGGACGAGGTGGGGCTGCACCACGCCTCGCCGCCGTTGTCGTACTGCGGGTACTGGCCCTTGTGGATGTCCTGGGAGTAGCGCGGCACCGGCAGTTCGACGGCGCCCTTCAGGCTCGGCACGGAGGCGGGCACGGTGTAGCGGTCGGGGACGTTCGAGGCGAACGCGCCGACCCGCCACACGGTCGGGGTGTCGTGGCTGCCGGGCTTGCGGTAGAGCGTGACCCGCAGCCGGTACGAGGCGAGCAGCTTGCCCGCAGCGGCGTCGTCGATCGCGAACGTGTCGGTGTAGATGCTGCTGGTGTCGTCGCCCTGGTCGTCGACGGAGGTACGGCGGATGTCCTCGTCGCCGTCGCCGGCGGTCCAGCGGCCCATCACGTAGGCCGGGGTGGCGCTGCCGTCGGTGTACGTGCCCAGCAGCTCGACCTGGATCCAGGTGCCCGCGGGGGTCTGCGCGTTCCACGAGGAGACCAGTTCGGTGGCCGGGTGCGGGAGCTTGCGCACCGGCGAGGTCCAGGCGGCGTACTCGTACGTGGCGGCCTTGCCGGTGTGCGGGTCGGTGTAGTCCGACGTGCCGACCGGACGGACGATCCGCACCCCGGGGCGGGAGCCGGGCACCGGAAGGGTGCCCTTGTGCTCGCCGAACAGCCAGTCGGGGTAGGTGCTCCAGCCGTGGTAGTCGACCGGCGCGGGGTCGGCCGCGGCGGCGCCCTTGCCGCCGCCGTGCGCGGACCGCCCGGCGGCGGTCCCGGTGCCGGCCGGCGCGGCAGTCGGCGCGGCGGAGGCGGTCTGCGCGTTCGAGGCGGCGACGGCGGCCGCGGCGGCGAGCGCGGCGGTCAGCACGGCACGCCGGGGCGCGTTACTGGTCATGTGAGTGGTACCTCGGTTCCCCTCGACGTGAACGGGAAAATGGCCCGTCCGGGCCTTGTCGGGCACGGCGGGTGCGGACCACTATCGTCGCCGAACGGGTCGTTCCACCAGGGGTGCCGTGTTCCCGGACCGATCAATATTGGCCTATACCACTGGCGGTCACCCGGGAAGAACTACCAGGTCACGCCCGGTCAGATTGAGCCGCTCCCCGCCGTCTTCGGTGCACACCGCGATGTCCTCGATGCGCGCGCCGAACCGGCCGGGCAGGTAGATCCCCGGCTCGACCGAAAACGCCATCCCCGGCTCCAGCGGCCGCGCGCTGCCGGTCACGATGTACGGCTCCTCGTGCGTTTCCAGGCCGATGCCGTGGCCGGTGCGGTGGATGAAGTGCTCGCCGTATCCCGCCGCGGCGATCCGGTCCCGGCCCACGGCGTCCAGCTGCTCCGCGGTGATCCCGGGGCGGACCGCGTCCGTCTGCGCGATCTGCGCGGCGAGCAGCACCTCGTACAACTCCCGGAACGCGGCGGGCGGTTCGCCCACCGCATAGGTGCGGGTGGAGTCCGAGCAGTAGCCGTCGGAGGTGGTGCCGCCGATGTCCACGACCACCGGGTCGCCGGACTTCACCACCCGGTCGGAGACCTCGTGGTGCGGGCTGGCGCTGTTGGGGCCCGAGCCGACGATCACGAAGTCGACGGTGGCGTGACCGGCCGCGATGATCGCGTCGGCGATGTCCTTGCCGATCTCGCGTTCGGTACGGCCGGGCCGCAGCCACTCGCCGATCCGGCGGTGCACCCGGTCGATCGCCGCGCCCGCCCGGCGCAGCGCCTCGACCTCGGCGGGGCTCTTGCGCATCCGCAGCACCGACAGCACGTCGCCGGCCAGACCCGCCTGCGCGGCGGGCAGCGCGGCCTGGAAGGCCAGCAGCTTCTCGGCCCACATGTGGTTGTCGACCGCGAAACGGGCGACATGCGGCGGCAGCCGCCGGGCGATCATCGCGTACGCGTCGTCTGTCTCGGCGAAGCCGGTGATCTCCACGCCGAGAGCGCCGGCCGAGGACGCCTCGGCGGCGGCCTTCTCCAGCGCGGGCACCACCAGGAACGGGTCGCCGGTCGCCGGAATCACCAGGCACGTCAGCCGTTCCAGCGGCAGGGCCTGATACCCGGTCAGATAGCGGAGGTCCGCGCCCGGGGAGATGAGGAGCGCGTCGAGCCCGGCGTCCTCCGCGGCCTGCCGGGCCCGGGCCAGTCGCTCCGGCGGAAACAGTTCGGCTGCGCCGGTCTTGCCGGTGGATTCGCTCACCCCCCTAC
>NZ_JACEGK010000631.1:0-4198 GCF_056859195.1 Streptomyces sp. NH27 | reverse complement strand
TCACTCAGTGGTGGTAGGTGTGCGGGGCGGCGGCCAGCGCGCCGGTGCCGACGAGCCGGTTGACCTTGGCCTGGAGCGCGGCGACCTTCTTCGGGTCGAGCGTGACGGCCGGGGCCTTCGCGGTGGTCTTCTTGGCGTCCTCCTTGCGTAGAGGGGGTGTTGGGGACGCGGCCGGGTGGGCCGGTCCGGTGCTCACAGTTCACCGCCGGGCGAAGCGTGAGTCGAGGCCGGATCACCGGACGCTTCACCGGACACCGTGACGGGTAGGTACCGGCCCCTCGCTCACGGTGGCCGTGATGGCTACCGTGGTGGTCCTGGATTCCGGGGGTGCCCATGCCCGAACACGCCGTCGCCAACTGTCGCATCGTCGCCGCCCGCGTCGAGCGCGGCTGGCACACCCAGGAGGACTTCGCCGCCGCGTACGACGAGACGGCCTGCGAGCTGCGCGAGCAGGCCAGGATCTCGGTGCGGCAGGTGAGGCGGTGGGAGTCGGGCGAGTCGACCTGGCCCAACCGCGACGCCCGGCGCGTCCTGGGGGCGATGTTCGGCTGCCCGCTTGAGGACCTCGGCTTTCGACGGCCCGCCCGGCCCACCGGACGGCGCCCGGACGGGAGCGGACGACAGCTGGAGGAGAGCGACGTGCGCCGACGGACGTTCCTGGGCCTGGCGGGCGCCGCCCCGGTGCTCGACCTGGATGCCCTGGACCACCTCACCGCCGCCGCCCACGGCGCCCGGCGCCACGGCGAGGGCGAACTCCTCGGCCACCTGCGGACGGCGCTGGACGACGCCGCCCGCACCGACGGCCTGGCCGGCCCGCACGAGGCGCTGCCCACCGTGCTGGGCATCCTCGCCGCGATCAACTCCGCCGCCCGCGCCGCCGCCCCCGGACCGCCGCGCGAGCTGCTGGTCCTCGGAGCCCGGGGCGCCGAGCTGGCCGCCTGGCTGCACCGCGACGCCGGCGCCCCCGCCCCGGCCGTCGCGTACTGGCACCACCAGGCGAAGGAGTGGGCGACGCTGACCGGCGACGGCGCCATGCACGCCTACGTCCTGCTCCGCCAGGCCCAGGCCACCGACCGCACCGACGCGGCCCGGATGCTCGACCTCGCCCGCGCCGCCACCACCGGCCCCTGGACGCTGCCGCCCAGGCCGCGCGCGGAAGCGTTCCAGCAGCAGGCCCGGGCGCTGGCCCTGACCGGCGCCCGCGTCGAGGAGGTGGCCCGCACGCTCGACCAGGCGCACACCGCCCTCGGCCAGGCCGCCCCCGCGAGCGGGCCCGCCACCTGCACCGGCCCGCTCGGCGATGGCTACACCAACGAGCGCCTCATGGTGCAGAGCGCGATCTGCTACCGAGAAGCCGGCCAGAGCGAACGGGCCGTCAGCCTCTTCGGCGAACACCTCGCCACGGCTGCGTTCGCGCCCCGCGACCGGGCGTTCTTCACCGCCCAGTACTCCGGCGCCCTGGTCGCGGCCGGCGAACCGGACGAGGCCGCCTCGGCCGCGATGGGGGCCCTGGCACTCGCCGCTGGCGCTCGCTTCGGGCAGGTGCTCGCCGAGCTCCACCGCGCCGCCGACGACCTCGCGCCGTACGCGCAGCGTCCGGCGGTACGCGAGTTCCGGCAGCGGCTGGGCAAGCTGGCAGTGGCCTAACCAGCCAGGAAGGCGCTCACCCGCTCGACCACCTCACGCTGCCACACCTGCGACTGCGGGTGAAGGTACTGCGGGTCGTCGTGGACGGCGAAGCCGTGCTGGGCGCCGTCCAGCTCCACCAGTTCCACCGGACCGCCGAACATTGGCCGGTGCCGATGGGAGGACTCGACGGGCACGAAGGTGTCCGCGGTGCCGTGCACCATCAGCACCGGCGCCCGCACCGCGGCCAGGATTGCTGGGGTGTCCAGGTGGAAGACCTCGTTCAGCAGGGCCCTGTTCAGCTCGAACGGCGACTTCTCGGTGAACCCCTGCTCCTCCAGCCGCACCGCCATCTCCCCGGACAGGTAGTCGTCCGACCAGCCCGGCCGTGCGGTGACGTACCGCTCCTTGTAGTCCAACCGCGGGTTCAGCAGCACCAGCTTGGCGACCTCAGCGGGCCGGTGGGCGGCGTGCAGCGCGGCGGCGCCGCCGGAGAACGAGGCCGCGATCACGTGCACCGGGCCCGGGCGGCCGGTATGTGCGCGCAGGTGGTCGCTGGCCGCGCGGATGTCGTTGGTCACCGAGGCGATCGTCAGCTCCGACTCGCGCCCGCCGCTGGCCCCGTGCGCCCGCAGGTCGAACCGCAGGCTGGTCACCCCGGAGGCGGCGAGGCCGGCGGCCAGGCGCGTGAAGAAGCCGCCCTCCTCCCGGGTCACCCCCGAACCGTGAACCAGCACCGCTGCCCCGCCCCGCGTCTCCGCCGAGCAGACCGTGCCGAACAACGCGGTACCGTCCAGGGACTGAAACGCCGTCTCGTGATCGACCATAAGCAGATCGTAGCCACTCGGTTGGGCTCCCGGACCCGCTCGCCCGATTCCCGGAGCTGGCCGGCCAGCTCCACAACGCGCGTTCAGGCTCCCATGATCATCTCAATGTGGGTTTCGCAGGCATCGTGGCTGGACCCCTCAAGGACAAGGGCGTCCCCGTTCCCGAGATCGCCAAGAAGCTGACCATCCACGCGCCCCTTGGCGGTGACCCTCTTTCCCGGAGGGAGCCGTACCTCTTGACCGGTGTCGGCAGTTGCCGCTGAAGTGGCTGGGTACTGCCGGGATCTTCCCCAGGAGGCGGCATGACGACGACCGAGCAACCGCGTGTTCCGGGTCTGGAAGTCCGCTCCATCGACTACGTCCCACTGCGCGAACGGCACGGAAAACTCTGGCACTTAGGTCCACTGTGGTTCATGTCGAACGCCCAGATCGCCACCCTCGCCGTCGGCCTGATCAGCATCACCGGCGGCGGCAACCTGATCTGGTCGCTGATCTCCATCGTGCTGGGCACCGCCCTCGGCACGTTCTTCATGGCGTTCCACTCCGCGCAGGGACCGCAGCTCGGGCTGCCGCAGATGATCCAGTCCCGGCCGCAGTTCGGCTACGTCGGCGCGCTGCTGGTGTGGCTGTTCGCCTACGTGCAGTACGCCGGGTTCAACGTCTTCAACACCATCCTGGCCGGCCAGGCGATGAGCCACACCGCGCACGGCGGGGTGAAGTGGTGGGTGGCCGGCGTGACCGTGCTCGCGCTGGTGGTCGCGCTCGTCGGCTACGACATCATCCACCGCGCCGAACAGGTCCTCACCTACGTGTTCCTGGCGGTCTTCGGCGTCTTCACCGTCGGGGTGCTGGTGACACTGCACTACCCGGCCGGGTCGTTCGACCTCGGCGGCTTCAAGTGGACTCCGTTCCTTGCCCAGTTCGGGGTGGTGGCGGGCTACCAGATCAGCTGGGCGATCTACGTGTCGGACTACTCCCGCTACCTGCCGCCGGGCGTCACGGTGCGCCGGACCTTCTACTGGACGTACTTCGGCTCCGCGCTCGGCGGTGCGTGGCTGATGGTGCTGGGCTCCCTGCTCGCCGCGTGGGCGGGCAAGGACTTCGACACGATCGCCTCGATCGACGCGGCCGGCAACAAGGTCTTCGACGGCTTCGGCGCGGTGGTGCTGATCTTCTCCGCGCTCGGCCTGGTCTCGGTCACCGCGCTGAACATGTACGGCGGTTCGCTGACGCTGATCAGCGCGACCGACTCGATCCGCAAGATCCGTCCGACGATCAGCGCGCGGCTGCTGACCCTCGCCTTCACCGCGGCCCTGTCGCTGGCCGGCGCGCTCGCCGCGACCTCGCACTTCCTGACGAACTTCAACAACTTCCTGCTGCTGGTGCTCTACCTGTTCATCCCGTGGACCGCGGTGAACCTGATGGACTACTACGTGGTGCGGCGCGGGCACTACGCCATCGCGGAGATCTTCAAGCCACATGGCATATACGGCCGTTGGGGCTGGCGCGGGATCATCGCGTACCTGGTGGGCTTCGGCGCGATGGTGCCGTTCTTCTCGGTGGGCACGCTGTTCACCGGGCCCGCCGCGAAGGCGCTGAACGGCGCGGACATCTCCTTGTTCATCGGGCTGCCCGTGTCGGGGCTGCTGTACTGGTGGCTGGCCCGCACCATCGACGTGGCCGCCGAGATCGAACTCGCCGACGCGGAGGCCGCGGCACTGGAGACGACCGGGACGGGGTGAGGA
>NZ_JACEGK010000630.1:0-4203 GCF_056859195.1 Streptomyces sp. NH27 | reverse complement strand
CCCCCACCCGCGTACCCGCCCCGGCCGCCCCGGCCCGGGCCGGGCGCGGCGACCGTACGACCGACACGAAGGTTTCCCCAGCCATGTCTGAGACAACCGGTGCCAGCTACGCAGCCGCGGGCGTCGACATCGAGGCGGGCGACCGCGCCGTCACCCTGATGAAGGAGTGGGTGCGCAAGGCGTCCCGCCCCGAGGTGGTCGGCGGCCTCGGTGGCTTCGCCGGGCTCTTCGACGCCTCGGCCCTCAAGCGGTACGAGCGCCCGCTGCTCGCGTCCGCCACCGACGGCGTCGGCACCAAGGTGGACATCGCCCGCCGGATGGGCGTCTACGACACGATCGGCCACGACCTGGTCGGCATGGTCGTGGACGACCTGGTGGTGTGCGGCGCCGAGCCGCTGTTCATGACCGACTACATCTGCGTCGGCAAGGTCTACCCGGAGCGAGTCGCGGCCATCGTCAAGGGCATCGCGGAGGGCTGCGTGCTGGCCGGCTGCGCGCTGGTCGGCGGCGAGACCGCCGAGCACCCCGGGCTGCTGGGCGCCGACGACTTCGACGTGGCGGGCGCGGGCACCGGCGTGGTCGAGGCCGACGGGCTGCTGGGCGCGGACCGGGTCCGGCCGGGCGACGCGGTGATCGCGATCGAGTCGTCCGGACTTCACTCGAACGGGTACAGCCTGGTCCGGCACGTGCTCTTCGACCGGGCCGGCTGGGCGCTGGACCGCGAGGTGCCGGAGTTCGGCCGGACGCTGGGCGAGGAGCTGCTGGAGCCCACCAGGATCTACTCGCTGGACTGCCTGGCGCTGGCCCGCACCACCGAGGTGCACGCCTTCTCGCACATCACCGGCGGCGGCCTGGCCGGCAACCTGGCCCGGGTCATCCCGGACCACCTGCACGCCACCGTGGAGCGCCCCACCTGGACGCCGGGACCGGTCTTCGGGCTGGTCGGCGAGCTGGGCGGGGTGCGGCGGGAGGAGCTGGAGAAGACGCTCAACATGGGCGTCGGCATGATGGCCGTGGTGCCGCAGGAGTCGGTCGACGTGGCGCTGGCGGTGCTCGCCGACCGTGACGTGGACGCCTGGGTGGCCGGCGAGATCCGGGCACGCGAAAGCGGCGCGCCGGCCGTGGAGCTGGTCGGCGACTACGGAGACGGCGCCTGACCCTGACCGTTACGCGCCGTGCCGGCCCACGCGCTCCGTGCTGGGCCACACGCCGCGAGCTGTTCCGCGCCACGCGCTGTGACGGGACATGCCGACGACGAAACCCGGCCCGGGGTGGACCCCGGGCCGGGCCTCAAGCGTTGGCGGCGTCAAGCGCGACGGCGCTGAGACGACGGGGACGGCTCGGACTGTTCGTCCTGGTCGTCGTCCTCATCGTCGTCGTTGTACAGATCCGCGTACTGAGCGTACGGGTCGTCGTCCAACTCGTCGTCATCGTCCTCGACCGGCTCCGGATTAACCGGTGTCGACGGCGATGCGCCCAGCTCGTCGGCCAGACGTGAGAGATCCGTGCCGCCGCTGTTGTACTTCAGCTGGCGGGCGACCTTCGTCTGCTTGGCCTTGGCCCGGCCGCGCCCCATGGCTCGACCCCCTTAACGGCGGGGCTCGACGGCCCCGAGTCTTGACACGCGTTCATGATGCGGACGGCCTCCTTGGAGAGAGACCGGTCCGTAGGTCCTCAACGGTACCTGCTTCCGACGCCGCACGGTACGTCGCCCGCACGACGCGCGTCGGAACAGAGAACATTTACGGCCCTGTCGTTCCTGGTCAGAACCGATTTTACCTTCTTCTAGCGCGAACTTGCTATCGGGCCGTGCTATCGGTCACGCCGAGGTCCCCGGACGACCCCGTCCGGGGACCTCGGCGACGTGTTCCGGACACCCCCGCGGACGCCGTTCCGCCCGCCGCCGGCGATGCCGCCGGGCGCCGTTACGGAGGCGTCCGGGGCTCAACCCAGGCTCGGGCGCAGCCAGTCGGCGGCCGGGGTGTGCTCGGCGATCCGCTGTTCCGCGAGCCGGTCGGCGGCGACCGCGGGCGGCACTCCGTCGGCCTGGGCGCGTTCAAAAATGGCGAGCGTGGTGTCGTGGATCTTCGCCGCCTTCGCCTTGGCCCGTTCGAAGTCGAACCCGTGCAGCTCGTCGGCGACCTGGATGACGCCGCCGGCGTTCACCACGTAGTCGGGGGCGTAGAGGATGCCGCGGTCGGCGAGGTCCTTCTCGACACCGGGGTGGGCGAGCTGGTTGTTGGCCGCGCCGCAGACCACGGTGGCGGTCAGTGCGGCGACGGTCGCGTCGTCGAGTGCGCCGCCCAGCGCGCAGGGGGCGTAGACGTCCAGCGGGGTGCGCACCAGCGCGTCGGAGTCGGCGACGGCGGTGACGCCCGGGTGCCGGCTGGTGATCCGCGCGACGGCGTCGGCGCGCACGTCGGTGACCACGACCTCGGCGCCGTCGTCGACGAGGTGGTCCACCAGGTGGTGGCCGACCTTGCCGACACCCGCGACGCCGACCCGGCGGCCGCGCAGCGTCGGCTCGCCCCACTGGGCCCTGGCGGCCGCGCGCATGCCCTGGAACACGCCGAAGGCGGTGAGCACGGAGGAGTCGCCGGCGCCGCCGTGCTCGGGGGAGCGGCCGGTGGTCCAGCGGTTCTCGCGGGCGACCACGTCCATGTCGGCGACGTAGGTGCCGACGTCGCACGCGGTGACGTAGCGGCCGCCGAGTGAGGCCACGAAGCGGCCGTAGGCGAGCAGCAGCTCCTCGGTCTTGAAGGTGTCCGGGTCGCCGATGATGACGGCCTTGCCGCCGCCGTGGTCGAGGCCGGCCAGGGCGTTCTTGTACGACATGCCACGGGAGAGGTTGAGGGCGTCGTCCACGGCCTCCTCGTCGGAGGAGTAGGCGTGGAAGCGCGTGCCGCCGAGGGCCGGGCCCAGGGCGGTCGAGTGGAGCGCGATCACGGCCCGCAGGCCGGTCGGGCGGTCCTGACAGAGGACGACCTGCTCGTGTCCGCCCTGTTCCGATCGGAACAGCTTGGCGATGACGGCGGCACCATTGCCGCCGTCGGTCTGACGTACGTCGGTCACGGTGGTGACTCCCATAGTCCGGTGGTGCTTGCGGTCCCATTGGGTTCGGGTGTCTCGCCCCCCGTACGGGTGGCGGAGGGTTCGATGGCCTCAGCGTAGGCCCTGGACGCAGTGGCCGGGATCACCTCCGGAAGGGTCGGTCCCATGGGACGATCGGAGGCGTCGGCAGGGCGGGTACGGCGGTGAGGGAGCGGGCGTGGGCGGTTCGGCGGTACAGGTCCCGTACACGTCGTATCTGCGGGTGTACGAGCCGCTGGCGGCCTTTCCCGAGCCCGAACGCACCCACTGGTACCGGTATGCGGCCGCGGGCCGTGAGCGCGGCGCACAGGACGAGCTGAGGCAGTCGCTGGCCGGGCTGGTGCCGGTGCCACCGATCGTGGTGCCGGTGCACGAGAGCCGGGAGGCGTTCATCGCCGAGCTGGGCGGGGTCGTCCACGTCTGCCCGTGGCGGACCCGGCTGCGCGGCTGGATGGCGCTGGAGCAGCTGGAGGGGCAACTGCCCGCCCCGGTGCTCGACGCGATGGTGCCGCCGGTGGTCAGGCGGCAGGCCGCGGCCGACCACGAGGCGTGGCGCGAGCAGAACCCCGACGCGCGGCCCTGGATCCGGTCGGCGACCTGGCATGTGCCGGTGCGCTGGTTCATCCTCGTCGGCGACGACGAGCGGGAGTACGAACCGGTCGGCGCGGGGGACTCCGCGGGCGGGTCCAAGCAGCCGATGATGCGCTACCGCACCCCGATGGTGCAGGCCCGGCGCCGGGTGGCGCGCGGCCTGCGGGTGCTCAAGGAGGCGCTGGACGAGAGCCCGTTGGTCGAGGGGCTGATCGACGTGGGGCGCTGGCTGGAGGAGTTCCACCCGCGCTCGATGGTCGAACTGGACTACGGCGGGCTGGTGCACGTGATCGGCCCGGACGCGCTGGCGGCCGACCGCTCGGCGGCGGACGCGGCCGAGGGGCTGGCGGCGCTGCGCGAGGGCGACTCGGCGGCGGCCGGCACGGCGTACGAGCGGCTGACCGATCGGTGGCGGGCGGTGCGGGAGCTCCAGTTCGCGAACTGAGGCGGGCGGGGCCCGGTCGAGGGGCGCGGTCGCGTGGGCTGCCTCCCGTGGGCGAGGGGCGCGGGGGAGCGCCGGGA
>NZ_JACEGK010000629.1:0-4205 GCF_056859195.1 Streptomyces sp. NH27 | reverse complement strand
CGCCCGATGGAGCAACTCCCCCGCCGAGCAGAACCCCCACCCGGGCCCGTCCACCCCGTACGTCGAGGTGCACCACCACCATTACCCGACCGCGCCGGACACCCCGCCCCGCAAGGAGCGGACGTTCGACCTGTCCTGGATCACCGCCGACAAGCCCCGCCTGGCCGCCGTCGCCGCAGGGGCGCTGATCCAGCCGGCCTGGTACGCCCTGGCCAAGGACGCCGGCCCGAGCGCACCGATCGGCACGGCCTTCATGACCGGCCTGGTCACCGGCTACTGGCGTCTGCGCTACGCCAGCCCGATCACCCGCTGGCTGTTCACCCTCAACCTCTCCACCGCGGTGCTCTACCTGCCCACCTTCGCCCTCATCACCACCGTCCTGACCGGAGCCCGCTGATGTTCACCCGCGCCGCCTACGTCACCGTCGGCGGACTCACCGTCGCCCTGGCCATCGTCGTCTGGCGCGCCGTGCGCTGGTGGCGCCACGACGCCAAGAACTGGAGGGCGCTGCTGCCCTTCCTGCTCGGCCAGGCCCTCGGCATGCTCTCCGTGCTGTGCACCGGGGGAGCCCTCGGCTACTTCTTCGGCTTCGTCGCCCACCCGATGAACATGGGCGGCGACAAGGTCCTCACCGGAGCCACCGGCTCCAGGAGCTCGATCATCCACGGCGGCGCCCACCCCGGCGTCATCACCGAGTACGGCGCCATGATCCTGATCCTGCTCTGCGTCGGCCTCGCCGCCGCCTGGAAGTCGATCACCAAGAAGACCAGCCTCGACTTCATCCTCGGCGCCATCTCCGGCAGCGGCCTGGGCCTGTCCGCAGGGGGCGCCGGCCTCGCGGCCGACACCCTCGTCCCCTTCGTCAACTGGCTCGGCGCCCTGATCGCCGGCGTCTTCAACTGACCGCGGCCCGACCGCCGTACGATCCGCGGCGGCAGGGCCCGTCCCCGTCCAGGAGCCTCCCCGCATGACCGACAGCCCCGCACCCGCCAGCGACGACGAGGAGGTCGTCCGCGTCGAGCCTCCACACGACGACCACCCCGCCGATAAGAATCCGGACACTCCAACCCGCCGCGGCGACACCATCAAGGCGCACGCACGCACCATCGCCTCACGGGAAGCAACCATCCTGACGACCGGCGCCCGGCACACCGCCGCCCAGGCCTGGCGCTGGTGGAACGCGCAAGACCTCTCCCCGGAGTACTTGACCGCCTTCCACCTCAACCACCAGCACACGCAGTGGAAGATCCGCCGCGACGCCACCCTGCAGGAGATCAACCAGCAGCTCAAGCTCTGGAAGAACTCCAACGAGCACCACGCCCACCGCCAGCGCATCCTCTACGCCCGAGAAGCCGCCACCGTCCGCGCAGAATCGTTCACCCCCACGACGCCCACCAGCTCCGACCTCGTATCCACCCGCGCCGCCCGGGCCCGTAACCGCCGCCTCGGCACCACCGTGCTGCTCGCTATCTCCGTCGCCCTGGCCGTCCAACACCCCGGCCCCGCCCTGTACGGGCTCAGCGCCACCACCACCCTGTCCGCCGCAGTGACGTGGCGACAGGGCCGCCGCCCGACCGTGCTCAACCCCGCCCCACCCGACCTCACCTTCCCGCTACCGGAACCAGAGGGCGGACTCCTCACCGGCCCGGCCGCGAGCGAGCCGGCCCACCCCTACCCGATCGCCCGAGCCACCAGCACCGACCAGGCCGCCGACTGTATGCTGCGCGCCCTGCGAGCCGAGAACATCCCGGTCGCCGAGATCACCAACGTCACTCAGACGGCCTGGGGCTGGCAGGCCACCGTCCGCGTCTCCAAGGGCACCCCGGCCGCCATCATCGACAAGGCCCCGGACCTGGAAACGCTCTTCGACCTCGGCAAGGGCGACGTCATCGTCCAGCCACTGAAGAACCGCACGGCCTGTGCCGTCCTCATGCTGCGTCAAGGCGACATGTTCGCCGAGCTCCCGCCAGCCCCCTACCTCGCGCCGAAGTCGATCAGTATCACCCAGCCCGCTTGCTTCGGCGGCTCGGCCAACGGCGACCCCCTCGCCTTCTCCCTCGCCGGCCTCATGGGCGAGGTCATCGCCCGCTCCGGCGGCGGCAAGTCCAGCCTCTTGCGCGCCTTCGCCGACATCACCACCGCCTGCCACGACACCGTCACCCTCTTCCTCGACCCCTCCGGCGACGGCCCGGGCCCCTACGAAGACGCCATTCGCCTCACCAGCCTCGGCCCCGCCGCCATCGAACGCGTCCTGCTCTGGCTCCACTGCATGGCCGCAGGGCGCGCTCGCATCCGTCGAAGCATGGGCATGGGCGATGCCTGGCAACCGTCAGCGAAACACCCCGCCATCCTCGTTTTCATCGATGAGTTCCCCAAGATCACCGAGCTTTCCAAACTCCTCGTAGCGTCGCTGATGCTCATCGGCCGTAAGGAAGCCGTCTGGGTCATCTTCGCTGCCCAAGGAGCAACCACGCCTTCCTCGGCTCGAACATCGCCCAGCAGCCGGCCCTGAAGGTCCTCGGCCCCTGCCGCGACGTCGACGTCAGGGCCGCCCTCGGCGGCGGCATGATGGACGAGGGCTGGCTACCCCACCGCCTCAACCCCAAGTCCGGCGACGACCTGCGCCAATGCGCCCAGGTCTACATCGAAGGCGCCCCCGGCCTCCCCGACGAACCGATCATCCACAAGATCCACCACATCACCCTCGACGAGGGCCACCGCCGCGCCGCGGAACGCCGGGACGCCGGCCTGGTCGACATCGACGACGCCAGCATCGCGGCAGCCCAGGAAGCCCCCCTGCCACCCTTTGCCGCCAACGAGGGCCTCGAAGAGCCACCCACCTGGGCCGACATCCTCCGGCTGTGCGGAGCAGCCGGCGCCCCGGAATCCGCCCCGCTCCCCGCCATCGCGCAGCACCTCCTCGATGCCTTCACCGCCCACGGCGACCCGAACGCCCTCACCATCGCTCAAATTCTCGACCACCTGCGAGAGAAGGACCCACAGACCTGGCGACGCTGGGACAGCCGTGAGGAGGCCACCCGCCTCCGAGAAGCTGGCAAGGCCCTGGCCCGTGCGCTGCGCGCTGCTGGGCTCACCGTTACCTCGGCTCGGCTCCACGATGTCGAAGGAAAGCCCACCGCCTACCGCCTTGCCGATCTCCGGGCCGTCCTCGCTACTCGTCCCTGATCTGTCCCGCGCGTGTCCGGCAGAGCAAGCTGAGGCCGAGCCGTGTCCACGGGACAACTCCGGGCCAGGCCAGCGGACAAGGCCCACCTGCGTAAACGATCAAGGCGAGTGCGCTGCCGTCGGTCGGGCAGGGGTGATCTCTCCTCCCCGTACCGGGGAGGAGAGGTCACCCCCCTGGACTCGCACGTTCGGGCGCTGGGGAGAGATCACTCCTCACCGGAAGACCGGTGATCTCTCCCTCCCCGGCTCGATCCGCGTGCCTGTCGGATGTCCGGGAGGAGACCTCTCCTCTCGCACGGGCAGTCGATGCGCCAGCGAGGGTGACGGCGGAACGGCGCGGTCGGTGCGCGGTCCGGCGTCCGGCGCCGTCCTGCGGCCGGACCGGACCGCTCAGCGCGGGGTCCGAGCTGAGGCGCGGCCCTCCGGGCGGCTGCTCTTCCTCCGGCCGCCCGTCCGGTCCCGGGGTCGTCCCACCCGCCGTTCACCGCCCCACGGGGAACGGCCGGGAGAGGTTGCCTACGGAATTGCCTGCGGAGTTGTCCACGGAGCCCCCTGCGGAGTTGCCCAACGAGTCGCCTACGGAATCGCCCACGAAAGCCGGGGAAACCGCTGGAAGCAGCAGGTCACCGCAGCGGTCAAGGGGTCGAAGGCACGCCGACTACTTCCCTACGGGCCTATGGCGAGAGCCTCGAAGCACGTGCGAAGCCTTATCAACCACTGAGGGCAGGAGCCGGCGCGCGAGAGGAACAGCAGGAGCGACAAGGGCAACGACGAACAGACGGACGGGAGGAGGAGCCAGAGCACAACAACGGAGGAACAGAGCAGAGCAGCAGCGACAAGGACACAACCGAAGGACCGAGCGGACAGCGGACCCGACGATGACAGGACGCCTGGCCAGAGACAGACAGGGCACGTACCACCCGCGACGGGGGCAAGCAACGAGACGGTGAGTCCTGCAACGGGCTGGACCGGTCTGCCGGGAGAGCGGGAGCGAGCGTGCACGGCAAGCGGAAGCCCCC
>NZ_JACEGK010000628.1:0-4209 GCF_056859195.1 Streptomyces sp. NH27 | reverse complement strand
ACATATTGATTTCTACCGGACTGAGGGGAATGGGCCTTCCTCGTCCACCTCGTCAAGGAAGCGGTCGACGGCTGCGGAGACGACGTCGAGGATGATTCCTCCGCTTCCGGCACCCCGTTGGCCACGCATCGTGCGCTTGAGTCCTTTGAGGAACTCGGACATGTCCGGGGAAACACCGGCTTGAATGCTCACGCCCGGCGGGTGCTCGCCTGACCACCTCTCGATCAGCCACTCGTTGGCGAGCGAAGCGAGCTCCTCAGGTCTCAGCTCGCTGATCTTTCGCAAAGCCGCATCGAGATAGTGGCCGGGCATGAGGTTGCGCTTCGAGCTTGCTGCGTCGTCGTCAGCCTTGTCCAGGAGCCGGGCCTTGGTCTCGCCCTCGATTCGGCCAGACCAAGTCACCCAGTTTCGTTCAGTGCGGTGCTTGATGAACGACTGAAGGACGGTAGCTTGGACGGGGCCTGGGCTACCTGCCTTCTTTCGCCTCGGCCTTAGTGTCGGCTCCGCCGAGGCAGCGGAGAACCCTGGCCCGTCATTGCGGCGTTGCCGTGTGGCCGGACGACTGGGGCGGGTGCCCTCTTCTGTAGAGATCGCCTCTGGAGCGGCCGACGCGGGCGCCTCGAGGATGGGCTGGTCGGTTCCCTTCTCCTGTTCGGCCAGCTGCGCCCCTGGCGACTCTTCCGCCTCTGCCCCAGCAGCCTGATTGGGAAGGGACACCGCAATGGCGGCGTCCTCTGGAGGCAAGGTGCGGGTGGCTTCTGCTGCCACCTGCTCCCTCGCAGGAGGTTCGTCGATTTTGACAGCCCGCAGTTCGCGAGCAGGTTCCTCATCTGCTGGGGCCGGCGGTTCGGGTGCTGGCGGAAGCGAGGCGGTCGACCCGGAGCTGCCACGGCGTTCAGATTCGGCTTCGTCGTCGCCAAGGAAGCCACCCTCGGTGGCATCGTTCCCTACGTGCTCGATGGCAGAGAAATCGAAAGATCGGGATTTCCCTCTCCTCCGCTTCGGGCTCGCTTCAGCCTCGGCCGGCGGCTTCCCTGTGCCTTCCTGTGCCTCCACCCGGTCATCAGGAACGGTGCTCACGTCGTCGAGCCCTTCATACGAGCGAGGATCTCGACGGTGAGGTCCTCGTACCAGCCGCTTGCCGCATAGCTCGGCTCATCAATCACGATGGGTCGGCTGATTCCATACGATGCGGAGATTTGCGGGCTCGTTCGGATCTGCTTGCTGAAGGGCGCGAGCTCGTGCTTCTGGAGGTACGTGTCGACAGCGTCAGCCTCATCGGTTCGCTTGGAAGGCGGCTGTGCTTCGTTGATCACCGTGCCGAGGAAGACAGGCTGACACTTTCCCTCGGTCCTCTCGGGGACCTTCGCAACGTTGTTCCGCACCACGCGGGCTCCATCGGCGGTTGCGAGGCGCGGGTTGCACACGGCGATGACGAAGTCGCCG
Source organism: Streptomyces sp. NH27 (assembly GCF_056859195.1). Classification (NCBI taxonomy): domain Bacteria; kingdom Bacillati; phylum Actinomycetota; class Actinomycetes; order Kitasatosporales; family Streptomycetaceae; genus Streptomyces; species Streptomyces sp. NH27. The sequence continues at coordinate 2,763 of NZ_JACEGK010000628.1, read as the reverse complement.
GCGGCAAGAGCTACCGAGGACAGAGCGTCCGCAGAGGGCGGGGTGTCGACGAGGATGAAGTCGAACTCGTCCTCCACCGTCACGAGCAGCTCTCTAAGACTGGAGATGGCCTCCCAGCCGCGCTTCGCTACTTCGGTTCGGGCACGGTCGGTGACGTTCATGACCGACCCGATGACCCTCAGGGTCCCAGGCTGCTCGAACTCCTTGAGGAGGACGCTTCGGTCGACCATGCGGCTGTGCAGCGGCGGCATCGCTCCGAGGTCGTCGGAGTCGAGGGCGTCGATGTAGTCGATCAGCGCGCTGCCGATGTCCTGTGGCTTGCGGGCGAACGCGCCAAGGGAGACGCCGAGCTGGCCCTGGAGTTCGAGGTCGATCATGCCGACGCGAGCCCCACCGCTGGCGAGACTTGCACCGATATTCGCGGTTGTCGTGGTTTTACCCACTCCGCCCTTTTGGCTGGCGAGGATGATGACCTTCATGGGTGCCTTCCTCCCTCTCCCCTACCTCGCCCTGGTTGCTCGCTGTCCTGGGGCACTGTCGACGTCTGTTGGGGGTTTGGGACTGTCAGATTCACTAGGACGGTCGCAAGATTAACAGTCAGGAAGCCGCATCCCTTGCAGTACCGGGTCAGACAGCGTGTCGACGGTACTCGTTCGACTGAGGCATCGAATCTGTCAGTCCCGAACTCCCTTCCCGGTGACCCGTTATAGCGCGTTTTGTGTGGTATGTGACCATTCTTGGTTGCCTTGACTGCCGGCGCCGCGTCTCCGCGTGCGGGCCTAGGGCGTCAAGTGGAGGTGCGAGGCTGCGGGCCGGGCCGCAGCAACGCGGGACAGCATGGCCGCGGTAGGGCTCGCGTGAGCTGGCATCAGTGCGATGGGACGGCTGTCCGGAAGCGCGGCGCGGCGTGCGTTGGGTCGACCGGGCCAGGGCGTTCGGGGGCGCACATGGTTGTGCAGGGGACGCCGCTTGTGCGTGTTCAGGCGCGGCAGCGAGTGAGTTCGTCAGCGTTGTCCTGCGAGGGGCTTGAGGTAGCGGATGTAGGGGTTGCGTCTGCCCGTGGTGGTTGCTGCCTGGGTGTGACTGCACATGACGGGGTGAGCGTCTAAAGGTGGGTGCGCTAGCACATGGCAGTGGAGGCGCGTGGCAGGTGGGGTTCGGGCGCGCGTCGACTAGTGCGCCATACCGGAGTGCAGGGTCGACGAAAGCACGCACAGGAGAAGGCGGCTGCGAGAGTGCGCCAGCACTTCTGACTGTGGGGGGTGCTTTGCCGCAGTACGGCCGCAAGTGCGCGCGGGCCGACGTGGACACGGACGGCAGGGGGTTAGAAGGGGGGTGCGGATTGAAGTAAGCGGTGGGGGCTGAACGTAAAAGCGTAAGCAGCGAAGGACGTGCGCAAGATCGGAAGCAAGCGCGGAGCAAAGAAAGTACGGCCGGAAGGGTGTATGAGCCGTAGAGCTGTAGTGAAGCCGACGGAGAGAGCGTCGGAGTGTGCGTACAACAAGATGGACGAGAGAGGCGAAGGAAGAGCATCCGAAAAGACGGCCGGACGGATGGGTGAACGAGCGGTTGCAAGCGTAGTTGCAGGAAGTGACGCACGACCGAAAGTAAAGGCCGTAGTGCGTATGGGGCAGCGTAAAAACGTGAGAGGCGAAGCAAGAGCGAAGTGGCGCACGCAAGAAAAGACGGTTGAGCGAGATGAAGTGCGCGTATATGGAAGCGGGGAAGTGAGGTCGAAAACAAGAGGGAGCGCAAGATGGAGAGGAAGTGTGGACGCGATCACGTCCGCGTGCGTGTGTGTGTGTGTGGAAGTGTGTGAATTAGTGAATCTCGGCTCTTTGAGGGATGGTGATCTTCTTGCGCCTCCTCGCGCCGACGGCAGTGATTGCTTCTCGAGGTGAGAGAGTTTGGGACATGCTGGCAGTAAAAACACAGGTCAACGCGCCAGTAAGGCCGCGTGCGTGTGTGCGTGCGTGGAAGTGTGTGAATAAGTGAACGGCTCGGTGACTGAAGAATTCCCCAGCAGGATCGAACCCGGCTCCTTCTCTGCGGCACCGTTGCCCGGCTTCACTCACCTGCCTATGGGACAGAGATGCCGGGGCCTCGAGTCACTGCGCGCCTAGCTGACTTCCAGACCTCACGCCAAAGCGGCCACTGATTGAACCAAGGCGAGGGAGGTGTCAGGCCGATTTGATGGCGATCGCAGAGACGGTCATGGCCCCCAGGATCATCCAGGGGCCGAACGCGATCCGGGACCTGACCGTCGCGCGTCTGGTTGCGAGGAGGACTGTGGAGGCTGCGGCGGTGAGTACGAAGCCTGCGAAGGTGCCGCTGAGAACTGCCGACCAGCTTGTCCAGCCGAGTAGGGCGCCGATGGCGGGGGCGAGTTTGACGTCGCCGAGTCCCATTACGCGGGTGAGCGCGAGGATGAGGTAGGCAGCGGTGACGGCTGCCGCCGCTGTGGCGGCTCGGATGAGGCTGCCGTGCTCTCCGGCGAGTTGCGCTGCGGTTAGCAGGGCGAGGGTTCCGGTGGAGGCGGCGTAGGTCAAGGCGTTGGGGAGCCGGTGCACCGCGAGGTCGATGAGGGCCAGGGTGGTGCCGCAGGCGGCGAGCCAGTACTGCGCTGCGCCGGACCATCCGGTCGCGCCGGCGGTTGCCAGGGCTGCGAAGGCCAGGCCGGTGACGCCTTCGGGGGAGGCGGGTGCGGGGCCGAGGCGTTCGTGGCAGGTGGGGCAGCGCCCGTTGGCCGCGTGGAGCCAGGTG
>NZ_JACEGK010000627.1:0-4235 GCF_056859195.1 Streptomyces sp. NH27 | reverse complement strand
TCGGTGGGGAGGCTGCACACGAGGTGGTGGGCACCGGGACCGACGGCGTCGAGGAGGCGTAGGAGGGTGTCGGAGGCGTCGTCGAAGGCGCAGTGCGCGAGGTCCTCGCCGCAGTCGGGGCAGGCGCCGGCATCCATGAGGAGGTCGGTGGCACGCTGCCAGACGGCGCGGCGGTCGGCTTCGCGGGTGAGGACGGCGCGGAGTTCGGGGATGGGCTGGCGGGCGTAGTGGACGGTGGGACCGGTGGTGGTGGCCTCCGCGACGTAGCGGGTGCGGGTGTGAGAGGTGTCGGGTGGTCTGCGGGTGCCGCGGCAGTAGGCGTCGTACGCGTCGGGGTCGAAGTGGGTGACGGCGACGTGGGTGCCTTGGGCGTGCAGGCCGCGGAGGAGTCCGTCGAGGTGGTGCAGGTACTGTCCGTAGTCGTCGAAGGGGAAGCTCGGGTGGCGGGTCATGGCGGTGAAGTCGTGGTCGTCGAGGAGCAGGGAGACGACAGTTGGGGCTTCGCGGCGCAGGGCGCGGCGGAGGCGGGTACGTCCTGGTGGGTCGCCGCGGCGGCCGGTGCGGGGTGCGCGGGCACCTGTGGGTGCCTGATCAGAGCGGGTGGCGCGGTCGGAACGCGGACGGGAACGGGAGCGCGTGCGGGCGTCCTTGGCGGTGGAGCGCTGGTCGGGTCGGCCGGTGTGGTCGGCGGTGGGTGGCATGGGTTCCCCCTGGGGTCGGTACGGGTCGGTGCGGCCGGAACCGGTTCGGCTCCGACCACCACTACTCACTCACCGTAGTCGGACCCACTGACAACGCGGCCTCGCACCGGAACTGACGGGGTGACAGGCGCGGGTGGCCGCGGCGACGCGCGCGGGGCGTGCGAGAGGGCAGTGCGGGGGTCGGGCTGGAGTACGGACTCTTGACTGTCGTGCCCAGGTCAAGTATCAAATGTCTGGGCGGCATTGGTCCAGACCAACTGGGAGTCCGTATGCGAAGGTCCCTCACGCTCGTGCTCGCGCTCTTCGGCACGCTCGTCCTGTTCTTCATCCCGCCGGCGTCCGCGGCGGGAGGTGTCGGAGCGGCCTTCGCGAAGACATCCGACTGGGACGGCGGCTACCAGGGCCAGTACACGATCACCAACACCAGTGGCGCGACGCTCGGTTCGTGGACGGTCGCGTTCGACCTGCCGTCGGGTACCACGGTCGGCGGCTACTGGGACGCGCTGGAGACGCAGAGCGGCACGCACTACACGTTCACCAATCGCGACTACAACGGCTCGCTCGCGCCGGGCGCTTCGGCGACCTTCGGCTGGGTCTCGAACGGTTCGGGCGCGCCGACCGGCTGCACGCTCGACGGCGCCTCCTGCGACGCGGGAAGCAGCTCGACCGGAGGGAGCACCGGCGGGATCACCGGCGGCAGCACCGGCGGAGGCGGCACCACTCCCACGGCGGGCCCGATCCACGTGGCTCCGTACGTGGACATGGGCGCGTGGCCGACGCCGAACCTGACCACGATGGCGTCGTCGGGCAATCTCAAGGACTTCACGCTGGCGTTCGTCACCTCGGCGGGCTGCAAGGCAAGTTGGTTCAACGCCTACGACCCGCGCCAGGCGTGGGCGAAGGACCAGATCGACGCGATCAGGGCGGCCGGCGGGGACGTGAAGATCTCCTTCGGCGGGGCCAGCGGCATCGAGTTGGCCCAGGCGTGCTTCTCCGCGGACGCGCTGGAGGCGGAGTACGCCGCCGTCGTGGACGCGTACGGGCTGACGTACGTGGACTTCGACATCGAGGGGTCGGCGGTCGCCGAGCCCGCGTCGATCGCGCTGCGCTCGCAGGCGCTGGCGGAGCTCCAGCAGACCCACCCGGGTCTGAAGATCTCGCTCACCCTGCCGGTGCTGCCCGAGGGCCTGACCGCCGACGGCCTGAATGTGGTGACGTCCGCGCTGAACGCGGGGGTCGACCTCGACATGGTGAACGTGATGGCGATGGACTACTACCGCAGCACCGACTACGGCGACGCGGCGGTCCAGGCGGCCACCAGCGTGGAGGGACAACTGGGGACGCTCTACCCGGGCGACTCCGACAGCCAGTTGTGGGCGAAGGTCGGGGTGACGCCGATGATCGGGCAGAACGACGACGGCAACGTCTACGACCAGGCCGACGCGCGGCAGTTGGTCTCCTTCGCGCAGAGCAAGCACCTGGGCATGCTGTCGTACTGGGAGGAGGGCCGGGACGCCAACGCGTGCACCGGCGCGCTGTACAAGTGCACCAACATCTCGCAGTCGCCGTACGAGTTCTCGAAGATCTTCGCGGCGTACACGGGATGACGTGACCCGACGGCCCGCGGTACCTGTCCTGGCACCGCGGGCCGTGGCGGATGTCGGCCGACGGCTACGGGCGGCCGCCGGCGGCGCGTTCGGCGGCGAGCCGCTCGTAGAAGCGCAGCACCTCCAGGTCGTCGACGGAGCCGGGGTTGACCGCCTTGTCGAGCGCGGTGCCCTGGAGGAGGCGCTTGACCGGGACCTCGATGCGCTTGCCGGTGAGGGTGTGCGGCACGCCGGGGACCGCGATGACCTCGTCCGGCACGTGGCGCGGGGAGAGTTGGGCGCGGATCGCGGTGCGGATGCGGTCGCGCAGCCCGTCGTCGAGCGTGGCGCCGGGGGTCAGGCGGACGAACAGCGGCATCCAGTAGCCCCCGTCGGGCTGTTCGATGCCGATGACGAGGGATTCGGCGATCTCGGGGAGGCGTTCGACGACCTCGTAGATGTCGGAGGAGCCCATCCGGACGCCTTGGCGGTTGAGGGTGGAGTCGGAGCGGCCGTGGATGACGACGGTGCCGCGTGAGGTGAGGGTGATCCAGTCGCCGTGCCGCCACACGCCGGGGAACATCTCGAAGTAGCTCTCGCGGTAGCGGGTGTCGCCCGGGTCGTTCCAGAACCGGATCGGCATCGAGGGCATCGGGTTGGCGACCACCAACTCCCCCACCTCGTCGATCACCGGCCGCCCTTGGGCGTCCCACGCCTGAAGGTCCGTGCCCAGACAGGGTGCTTGGAGCTCGCCGACGTAGACCGGCAGGGTCGGCACGCCGCCGGCGAAGCAACTGCACACGTCGGTGCCGCCGCTGACCGAGGCGATCCACAGGTCGGCGGCGACCTCGTCGTGCAGCCAGCGGAAGCCGTCGGGGGGCAGCGGCGAGCCGGTGGTGGCCACGCAGTTGACCGCCGACAGGTCGAAGTCGCGGCCGGGGTGCACCTCCGCCTTGCGGCAGGCGATGACGTAGGCGGCGGACGTGCCGAAGACGGTGCTGCCGGTCCGCTCCGCGACCCGCCACTGGGCCGCGGTGTCGGGGTAGCCGGGCGCGCCGTCGTAGAGCACGATCGTGGCGCCCGCCAGCAGGCCGGAGACGAGGAAGTTCCACATCATCCAGCCGGTGGAGGTGTACCAGAAGAAGCGGTCGCCGGGGCCGAGATCGAGGTGCAGGCCGGTCTGCTTGAGGTGTTCGAGCAGGATGCCGCCCTGGGACTGGACGATGGCCTTGGGCAGGCCGGTGGTGCCGGAGGAGTACAGCACCCACAGCGGGTGGTCGAACGCGACCTGCTCGTACTCGGGTTCGGCCTCGGATCCGGTCAACGCGTCCCAGTGCAGGGTGCCTTCGGGGGCTTCGGTGCCGAGCAGCGGGATGTGCACGGTGGCGCGCAACGTGGGCAGTCCGGCGCGCAGTTCGGCGACGGTGGCGGTGCGGTCGTGCGTCTTGCCGCCGTAGCGGTAGCCGTCGACCGCGAAGAGGACGACCGGTTCGACCTGCTGGAAGCGGTCCAGGACGCTGCGGGCGCCGAAGTCGGGGGCACAGGAGGTCCATACGCCGCCGACGGCCGCGGTGGCGAGGAGCGCGGCGACGGCGTGAGCGGTGTTGGGCAGGTAGCCGCTGACGCGGTCGCCGGGGGTGACGCCGAGCCGGCGCAGTTCGGCGGCGAGCGAGGCGACCTGGCGGCTCAGTTCGGCCCAGGTGACGGTGGCCGGTTCGTGCCGCTCGTCGACGTGGACGAGCGCGGGCTGATCGGCGCGGTCGGGGTCGAGGGCGGGGCGCAGGGCGTGCTCGGCGTAGTTGAGCCGGGCGCCGGGGAACCAGCGCGCGCCGGGCATCGCCGGGTCGGCGAGGACGGTGTCGGCGGGGGTGGAGAAGCGGACGTCGAACCACTCGGTGACCGCGCGCCAGAACGCCTCGGGCGCGCGCACGGACCAGTCGTGCAGGGC
>NZ_JACEGK010000626.1:0-4243 GCF_056859195.1 Streptomyces sp. NH27 | reverse complement strand
CCCCGACCCCGACCTCCCCCCAACCCGAACCCGAGTCCACCCACGAAACGGTGACCCTCCGCAAGGACGCCGTGGTCCGTACAGTGGCCGACCTCGAACTCGGCTAGCCCCTGCGGGGTGGCCGCCGCGATCCCGTCGCACGGTGCGCCGTGTCTGGGGGCACCTCCCAGGCGAAGCTCTGGGGAAGCGCAGCTACCCGCGCCCCTGGGTGCGGCCTGACCCGCGGTGGCCCGGCCCGGTCCGGGGGCCGTCGGACGACGACGGTGAGCAACCTTCTCAGGGGCGCGGGGAACTGCGCGCACAACCAACCACCGGACTGCAGCCGGCAACCAGCCGCAACACCAACGGCGAAGCCCCGCAGGTGCGCGAGGAACTGCGCGCACAACCGGCCACCGGCCGTCGGACAAGGGCGAGGCAGCCACCCCGCAGGGGCCCGCAGGGGCTACGCGACGAAGAGGCCGGTGGGGTCGCCGTCGGGGGCTGCGCCGGAGCGGACGAGGTCGGCGGCTTGGGCGAGGCGGGCCGCGGCCTCGTCAGCGGCTGGGCCGCTGACGGTGAAGGGGATGCGGACGTAGGACTCGAAGGCACCGTCGACCCCGAAGCGGGGCCCCGCGGGCACGCGGACGCCGAGCCGTTCACCGGTGACCGCGAGGCGGGACCCGGAGACGTCACCGGTGCGCACCCACATCGTCATGCCGCCGCGCGGCACGCTGAAGTCCCACCCGGGCGCGTGCGCCCGCAAGCCGGCCACGAGGTCGTCCCGGCACTCGCGGGCGCGGGCCCGGCGGGAGACGAGCGCCTGCTCCCAGCCGCCACCCCGCATCAGCCAGGCCACGGCGAGCTGGTCGACGACAGGGGACGCGAGGTCGAGGTAGGCGCGGGCGGAGACCAGCCGGCGCACCACGTCGGGCGTGGAGCGCACCCAGCCGATCCGCAGCCCGGCCCACACGCTCTTGCTGGCCGAGCCGACGGTCATCACGGTGCCGCCCCGGTCGAAGGCGGCCAGCGGCCGTACCCCGGACTCCTCACCGTCGAGGACGAGTTCGGCCATGGTCTCGTCGGCGACCACCGTGGCCCCCGCCACCCGGGCCGCCTCGACCAGCTCGCGCCGCTCGTCGTCGCCGACCAGCGTGCCGGTCGGGTTGTGGAAGTCGGGCATCACGTAGACCATCCGGGGCGCGGCGTCGCGCATCACACGGCGCCAGACGTCCATGTCCCAGCCGCCCAGCCGCTCCCGCAGCGCCACGGGCACCAGCCGGGAGCCGGTCTCGCGGAACAGCTCCAGCACGTTGGCGTAACTGGGCGACTCCACGGCGACCCGCTCGCCGTAGCCGACGGTGTGCCGGGCGGTCGCGGCGACCGCCCCCATCGCACCGGTGGTCACCATGATCTGCTCGGGCATGGTGGGCACCCCGCGGGCGGTGTAGCGGTCCGCGATGGCCTCGCGCAGCACCGGCAGCCCGGCGGGGAAGTCACCGTGGGTCGCCGCGTACGCGGGCAGTTCGGCGAGGGCGCCCTGCATGGCCCGGCTCAGCCACGGCTCGGGCGCGGGCAGCGCGGCGGTGCCGAGGTCGATCACGGACCCGGCGGCGTCCGGCGAGAGGGGCTCCAGGCTGCGGGAGGGCAGGATGTGGCCCTCGGGGATCGCGGTCCAGCTGCCGGCGCCACGCCGGGAGCGCGCGAAGCCTTCGGCCCGCAGTGCCTCGTACGCGGCCGCGACGGTGGTCCGGCTCACCCCGAGCGCGAGCGCGAGTTCGCGTTCGGCAGGCAGCCGTGCGGCCACCTGGAGCCGTCCTTCCAGCACCAGCAGCCGCACCCCGTCGGCGAGCCCGCGGTAGGCGGGCAGCTTCCGCCCGCCGTGCCCGGTGCCGCCCCCGCTGCCGCCGCCGTCACCGGTCGCCGGCCGGGGCGTGAGAAGCCGGGCCAGGTGTGCCGCGCTCACCGTAGCGGTCCACTGAGACATGGAACTCAGTCCACCTTTCACGGATTGGCTGTGGAAAAAAGCCGCGTACAGGCCACACAGTGTCATGCGCGCCCGTTCACACGCCAGGGGGGTACCCGTGCGCCGTCCACCAGTCCACCGCCTCGTCCGTCTCTACGCAGGACTCGCGCTGTACGGCGCGAGCGACGCGCTGCTGGTCCGCGCCTCACTCGGCCTGGACCCGTGGGACGTCTTCCACCAGGGGCTGTCGCGGCTGACCGGGCTCAGCATCGGCCTGGTCTCCATTGTCGTCGGTGCCGCCGTCCTGCTCCTGTGGTGGCCGCTGCGCCAGCGCCCCGGGCTCGGCACCATCTCCAACGTGGTACTCGTCGGCCTCACCCTCGACGCCACCCTCGCCCTGGTGCCGTATCACGCCGCCCTCGCGGTGCGGGTGCCGCTGGTGGTGGTCGCGGTGCTGCTCAACGGCATGGCCACCGGCCTGTACATCTCGGCCCGGTTCGGCCCCGGCCCCCGCGACGGCCTGATGACCGGGCTGCACCGCAGGACCGGCCGCTCGCTGCGACTGCTGCGCACCGGCATCGAGCTGACCGTGCTGGCGGCGGGCTTCGTACTCGGCGGCGGCGTGGGAGTCGGTACCGTGCTGTACGCCGTGTCGATCGGCCCGCTCGCCCAGTTCTTCCTGCGCCTCTTCGGTGCTCCCCCGGCCGGATCCGCCGCCGCCCCCGAGCCGATCATGGCCGGTACGGACGGCTCTGCGAGTATTCGCCGGGAAGCGCCGGAACACCGAGTGGTGGACACGATTTAGCCCTGGGGGCTGCGGGCGGGTAGTGTACGCGGTTGGCCCAGCGAGCTGACCGCTACTGCACACAAAAGATACGACGGCAGCGGGTGACATATCCTGCCGAGTGTGACAAAAGGGATGTCGCTGGGTAGAAACAGGGGCGACACGACGGGCGACGCATATCCCGTAACGGGAATCTTCACCGCCGACCGGACGTTGACCGGATGACGACGACAGCGACACCTGTCCTGTGGGCGACCAAAAGCCCGGGAGGCACGATTCATGAGTGAGCGAGCTCTCCGCGGCACGCGACTCGGGGCCACCAGCTACGAGACCGACCGCGGCATCGATCTGGCCCCGCGCCAGACCGTTGAGTACGCATGCCGGAACGGCCATCGATTTGAGATGCCGTTCTCGGTTGAGGCCGAGATTCCGCCGGAGTGGGAGTGCCGCGCCTGCGGCCAGACCGCGCTTCTGGTGGACGGAGAAGGTCCCGAGGAGAAGACCACGAAGCCCGCGCGCACGCACTGGGACATGCTCATGGAGCGGCGCACGCTCGAGGAGTTGGAGGAAGTGCTCGCCGAACGGCTCGCAGTCCTCCGCTCCGGGGCAATGAATATCGCGGTGCATCCGCGCGACAACCGCAAGACCGCCTGACCGGACCGGGTCCGCGGCGCCGCGGGCCCACCCGGGCCCGCACCCGCGGCCCCCGAACCCTCGCGCCCGGCCGGAGCATCCCGCTCCGCGCCGGGCGTACCTATGCCCTGGTACCGGTTGATTGCCTCAGTTGCCCCGAGACCACCCGGCAAATGAAGGGCGGCGTCGCGGGCCGACGGCTCTCGCCCCGCTCCTACTCCCACCCTCCATGTGCCGGGCGGCGGTCTCAGTCCCGGTTGATGACCTCGCCCTGGACCACCTTGTCCCCGGAGGAGCCAGGACCGCTGCCGGGGCCGGGCCCACCGCCGAATCCGGGTCCGCCGGGTCCGCCGAAGCCGCCCGCGGGGCCACCGGGGGGCATCGGGACCCCCCGGGCGAGTATCGCCCGGTCCACCCGGCGGCCGATGAACGCCCGGGTCGGCGGGAACAGCAGGATCAGCGCCACCGCGTCGGAGACGAACCCGGGGATGATCAGCAGCAAGCCGCCCAGCATGGCCAGGCCGGTCCGGCCGCCACCCTGGGGCGGGCCGGGCTGGACCCCCTGCTGCTGGGCGTTCACGGAAGCCACGAGGTTGCGCCAGGCGCTGCGCCCGGCCCGCTTCATGGCGACGGCCCCCAGCACGAACCCGGCGAGAATGCACAGAAGGACGACGAACCCGCTGGTCGCCCCGGCCACCACCGTCAGCAGCCAGATCTCCAGCGCCGCCCACACCGCGATCGCGATCAGCACAATGGTGCGAGCCCGCGAACGCCGCCGTCGCTGCGGTCGGGCCGGGGGCGGTGTCATCGTCGTCATACGTCAACTGTGCCAAAGTCCGGGTAGCTCCCGGCTCCGGCTCCCCCCCCCCGCGACCGCCCTGTAC
>NZ_JACEGK010000625.1:0-4246 GCF_056859195.1 Streptomyces sp. NH27 | reverse complement strand
GCACGGACCCGGCCGGCACGGACCCGGCCGGCACGGACCCGGGCGGCGGCGACCGAGGAGGCCAGGGCGGCGGCGACACGGGCGCCGGTGTCATCACCTGGCTGCCGACCGACGGCGTCGTCCTCGAACGCGGAGACACCGTCTACCGCGTCGGCCAGCAGAAGGTCCCGCTGCTGTACGGCTCCATCCCCCTCTACCGCACACTGAGGACGGGCATGGAGGGCGAGGACGTCAAGATCCTTGAGGAGAACCTCAAGGCCCTCGGCTACACGGGCTTCACCGTCGACGACACCTACACCGGCGGCACGGCCGACGCCGTCAGGAAGTGGCAGAAGGACCTCGGCCGCGAGGAGACCGGCACCGTACGGGTCGGCGACGCCGTCGTGGCCCCGGGCGCCCGGCGCGTCGCGGAGGTCGAGTCGGTTCCCGGCGCCCTGCTCAGCGGGAGCCTGTTGTCCTGGACGGGCACCGAGCGGGTCGTGAACGTCGCCCTCGACCCGCAGTACGAGGACTTGGTCAAGAAGGGCACCGAGGCGACGGTCACCCTCCCCAACGACACGAGCGTCGCGGCCGTGGTGACCGACGTGGGCACCCCGCTGCCCTCGCAGAGCGATGGCACCGACCGCTCGGGCGGGCAGTCCGCGGGCGGCAGTGACACCGTCACCATCCCCGTGCGACTGGAGATCAAGGATCAGAAGAAACTCGGGCGGTACCAGGCCGCCCAGGTCGACGTGGTCCTCAGCGCGCAGACCCGCGCGAACGTCCTCGCCGTACCCGTCAACGCGCTCACCGCGCGACGCGGCGGGTACGCCCTGGAGGCCGTGACCGGCAAGGGCGTCGAGTACGTCCCGGTCAAGCTCGGCATGTTCGCGGGCGGTCTGGTCGAGGTGACCGGAGCGGACATCAGGGAAGGCATGGCAGTGGGGGTTCCCAGGTGACCGGTCCAGCCCACCCCGTGGTGCGTCTGAGCGGGGTCACCAAGGCATACGGCGACGTCCACGCCCTCAAGGACGCCGACCTCGTCATCCGGCGCGGCGAACTGCTCGCCATCGTCGGCCCGTCCGGCTCGGGGAAGTCGACGATGCTCAACATCATGGGCACCCTCGATCGTCCTACCGCGGGCACGGTGCGGATCGACGGACACCGTACGGACGAGCTCAGCGACCGTGAACTGTCCGCGCTGCGGGCCCGTACCATCGGCTTCGTCTTCCAGCAGTTCCACCTCGCACCGGGGGTGCGGGCGGTGGACAGCGTCGCGGACGGACTGCTCTACAGCGGCAGGCCGCGTGCCTGGCGACGCCGGAACGCGGAGGCCGCGCTGCGCCGGGTCGGCCTCGGCCACCGGCTCGACCACCAGCCGCACCAGTTGTCCGGCGGTGAGAAACAGCGGGTGGCCATCGCCCGCGCCCTTCTCGGAGACCCGCCGCTGCTGCTGGCGGACGAGCCGACCGGAGCGCTGGACTCCCGGTCGGGTGCCGTGGTGATGGACATGCTGCACGGACTGCACGAGGCGGGCACCACGGTGGTGGTCATCACGCACGACCGGGACATCGCCGCGTCCCTGCCCCGCGAGGTCCGGGTCAGAGACGGTCTGATCGAGCACGACTCCGGCCGCCCGTCGGCGCCCGTCGGCCGAGTCCCCCGGGAGACCACCTCATGAGCACGTTCCGCACCGCGCCGGACCCGACCGCGCCGGACCCGGAGGAACAGGAGTGGCTGACACTGCCGCCTCCCGCCCGGCCCAAGCCGGCCAGGATGGGTCCGGCCGATGTGGTGCGCGTGGGGGGTTCCGGTCTGCGCTCCCGGCCGACGCGGGTCTTCCTGTCCGCGCTCGGCATCGCCATCGGCATCGCCGCCATGGTCTCGGTGGTGGGCATTTCCGGTTCGTCCGCCGAGGGACTGAACCGACGGCTGGCGGCGCTCGGGACGAACCTGCTCACCGTCACCCCAGGACAGTCCATCAGCGGTGACACCGCGCATCTGCCCGGCGAGTCGGTCGGCATGATCGGCGCCATCGACACGGTCGAGTCGGTCTCCGCCATCGGTAGGACGAGCGCGAAGATCTACCGCAACGACCGTATCCCCAAAGAGGAGACCGGCGGTCTCACCGTCGACGCGGCCCGCACGGACCTGCCCGCCAGCACCGGAGCGAAGATCGTCGACGGCCGGTGGCTGAACGCCGCCAACAGCCGCTATCCGGCGGTCGTCCTCGGCGTGAAGGCGGCGGAGCAGACCGGTGTGCACCGCTCCGGAGCGGACGTCCAGGTGTGGATCGGCGGACGCTGGTTCACCGTGGTCGGCCTGCTCGCCCCCAATGAACTCCTGCCGGAGCTGGACTCCGCGGCGCTCGTGGGCTGGCCGGTCGCCACCGAACTCCTGGGCTTCGACGGGTATCCGACGGCTGTCTACACCCGTACGGAGGAATCCGCGGTCACCGAGGTGCAGGCCGTCCTGGGTGCCACTGCCAACCCCGAGAATCCCAGCGGCGTCAACGTCTCCCGTCCCTCCGACGCCCTGGCCGCCAAGCAGGCCACCGACGACGCGCTCAGCGGGCTGCTGCTGGGACTCGGCGGCGTGGCCCTGCTGGTGGGCGGCGTCGGCGTGGCCAACACGATGGTGATCTCCGTGCTGGAGCGCCGCTCCGAAATCGGCCTGCGCCGCTCACTGGGCGCCACCCGGGGGCAGATCCGCACCCAATTCCTGTCCGAGGCCCTGCTGCTGTCCGCGCTCGGCGGCCTCGGCGGCGTGCTCCTGGGCATCGGTGTCACCGCCGGATACGCGGCCGGTCAGGGCCTGCCGTCCGTGATGCCGCCCTGGGCGGTGATCGGCGGAGTCGGCGCCACCCTCGTCATCGGCGGTCTCGCGGGCTTCTATCCGGCCGTACGCGCTGCCCGGCTGTCCCCCATGGAGGCCCTGGCCACCGTCTGATTGAGCCCTCCCCCCAGCAGGGCGCCGTCGTGCCGTCAAAGGCCCGCCGCCCGGGGGTTGATCGCCGGGCAGGCCGAATGGGCCTGCCCGGCGGTCGGTTGGGGGCTCTATGCGTGGAGGCCGGCCGCCAGGTGGTGGACCGCTTCCATCGCCTGGTGCTGCAAGCCGCCCCCGAAGGTCACCCGGGTGGCGCCGAACACCCCGAGCTCGCGGGGCGCGGGCCCGCCCGGCTTGCACAGCGCGTTGACGGGGAGCCCGACCCCGTCGGCGATGAGGCCGAGCACCTGCGGGGGCGCGAGGATCGGGTAGAGCACGTCGGCCCCGGCCTCGGCATAGCGCCGCCCGCGGGCGATCGCGGCCGCGGGCGTACGGTCGTTGCCCGACAGGTACGTGTCGACGCGCGCGTTGAGGACGAGCGCGTCGCCCGCCGCGGCCCGCACCTCCGCGAGGAAGTCCGCCTGCTCGCCCGGGTCCCGGAGCGAACCCGTTGCCGGGTCGGAGTCCTCCAGGTTGCACCCGACGGCCCCCGCGTCGAGCAGCCGCTCCACCAACTCCGCCGCGGGCAGCCCGTATCCGGCCTCGACGTCCGCGCTGACCGGCACCTCCACGGCCCGGGTGATCCGGCGGATCGCGGCGAACATCTCGGCCGGGGGAGTGCCCTGCCCGTCGCTGTAGCCGAGCGACGCCGAGACCCCCGCGCTGGGCGTGGCGAGCGCGGGGAAGCCGGCGTCCGCGAACACCTTCGCGCTCGCGGCGTCCCACGGCCCGGGCAGCACCAGCGGATCGCCGGGCGCCCGGTCGCGGTGCAGCGCGAGGAGGACGGCGGCCTTGCCGCCGGTGGCCGTGTCGCTCATCCCTGGCTCCCGGGTGCCGTGCGGAACGCCACGTTGAAGCGGTTCCACGCGTTGATCGCCACGATCGCGCTGACCAGCCGGGTCAGTTCGGCCTCGTCGAAGTGCGCCGCGGCCCGCGCGTACACCTCGTCCGGCACGAATCCCTCGGTGAGCACCGTGATCGCCTCGGTCAGCGCCAGCGCCGCCCGTTCCTTGTCCGTGTAGAGCCCGTCGACCTCTTCCCACGCGGCGAGCAGGTCGATCCGCTCGTCGCTCTCGCCCGCCTTGCGCGCCTCCTTCACGTGCATGTCCAGGCAGAACGCGCACCGGTTGATCTGCGAGGCCCTGATCTTCACCAGTTCCCCGACCACCGGGTCGAGCCCCTTCACCGCCGCCTGGCTGAACGCCAGCATCGCCCTGAACACGTCCGGCGCCTGCTGTGCGTAACTCCCTCGTCGCGTCATACCCCCGACGCTACGTCCCCC
>NZ_JACEGK010000624.1:0-4257 GCF_056859195.1 Streptomyces sp. NH27 | reverse complement strand
CTTCCGCGTCGTCAGGGACCTGCGCTCCTAGGGCCGGCCCTCGGCCCGGCGCCGATCGCGTCCTGAGCCGGGCGACCGGGCCACGCTCGGGAGGGAGCATCGTCGGCCCGTGGCGTGCGGCGTCGGCGGTGCGGGCGTCGCCATGGCGTCTGGCCAGGGCAGGAGGGGCCAGCCAGGAGGGGCCAGCCAGGAGGGGCCCGCCAGGAACGGCCTGGCCGTCTCCCAACTGCCCGCCGCCGCTGGGAAGTTCGCCGGACGGTTCGAGCCTGGTACGCGGCCGGGCCCGCCCGCGGCGGCGGCGCGTGCTGGGTATCCGCACGCGGGGTAGCCGCCACCCCACCGGGCAGCCCGGAGCGCTACTTCGGCGGTGCGAAGAGGCGCTGGGCAGCCACCGCGGCGCCGCCACGCGCCCACTCCTCGAAGGGCAGCGGGCGGACCAGGAGGTCGCAGTCGGCGGCGGCGCCGAACGCGTGGGCGGCGAAGGTCTGCCGGATCTGCTCCTCGTACAGGTCGTACGACGCGACGCCCTCGCCCGAGATGATGATCCGCTCGGGGCCGACGAGGTTGGCGACCGAGGCGAGGGCCAGCCCCATCGCGTGGCCGGCCCGGGCGAAGACGGCGCGTACCTCGCGGTGGCCGCCGTGGGCGAGGCGGACCGCGCCCGCCATGTCGAGCCCCGGGTCGCCGGCCGCCTCCCGGGCCTGTTCGGTGATCGCGTGGCTGGAGGCGACCGCTTCCACGCAGCCGGTGTTGCCGCAGGTGCACACCCGGTCGGTGCCGCCGACCGGAAGGTGTCCGACCTCGCCCGACACCCCGTGTGCCCCGGACACCACCCGCCCGCCGATCGACAGGCCGCAGCCGATACCGGCGCCGACGGTGACCAGCGCGAAGGAGGACAGCCCGACTCCTGCGCCGAACCACTGCTCGGCGACGGTGAGGGCGCGCACGTCGTTCTCGATCACCGTCGGCGTGCCCGTCGCGGTCTCCACCAGCTGGGCGAGCGGCACCCGGCGCCAGTCGAGGAAGGGGGAGTACTGCACGGTGCCGGTCTGGCCGTCGACATCCCCGGAGATGGTGACGCCGACGCTGTGCACGTCGCCGTCCTGCTCCGCACCCGCGTCGGCGCGCAGCCGGGCGACGAGCCGGGCGATGGCGAGGACCACGGTGCCCACGTCGCGGGAGCGCAACGCGGCGCGGCCGGTGACCAGCGGGCGCGCGGTCAGGTCGGCGAGCACGCCGATCAACTCGTCCCCGGTGACCTTCACCCCGACGAAGCGGGCCCGGTCCGCGCGGACCGCGATCGGCACCGCGGGGCGGCCGGAGCCGCGCTCGCCGGCGGCGGCCGGGCTGTCCAGTTCGGCGATCCAGCCGTCGGACAGCAGGGGAGTGGCGACCTTCGTGACCGCACCCGGCGACAGGCCGGTCCTGCGGCCGACCTCGGCGCGGGTCAGCGGGCCGTGGATCAGCAGGGTCTGGAAGACCAGGGCCGCCGCGGGCGGCTGGTCGGCGAGCGTCATACCGAGACGATACATTTCCGAAGGAAACGAAGGAAGTTCTCTGCGGGGCTCGAAACGGGTCTGGGGTGGCCCCGGTGGGCCTGCGGATGCGGTGCGTCCCCGCGCCCTTTTGGCTATGCGCCGTTGTGGTGGGGGTGGGTTCCCGGCTGTCCGGCCGGTGGCCTGTTGCGCGTGCAATTCTCCCCCAGAGCCTCGCCTGGGAGGTACCCCCACGCGCCCCCTGGGATGTGCGGCTCCTGCCGCGGAAGAGCGGGAACCGAGCCCCGCACCCGGGTGCGAATATGTTGACGGCGGAAGGAAAACATCGCTAGATTCACGGCACTCCGCGCCCCGGGTGGTGGGACCTGCTCCGGGCGCGGGCCAACCCCTCCCCGCTTTCAGGCGGCCGACCGCGCACGCAGCCGCAGGGCCCCGATGGACCGGGGCCCGCGGTCGCGCGCGGTGAGGCCGGGATGGAGTACACCGATGACCCGTCCGGCAAGACCCCCACGGCGCTCGGGCACCCGAGGCACCCGGGTCCGCGTCCTTCCCCTGCTCGCCGTCACCGCGGCCACCGCCCTCGTGGCGGGCGTCGCCGTACCCGCTGCCGCGTCCGGGTCCGCGTCGGTGACCGCGTCCGCGGGCGCCGGCCACCACACCACCGCGCCCGTACTCGCCGCCAAGCCCTATATGGGATGGAGCAGTTGGAGCCTGGAGTCCACCAGCGCCCCCGGCTACGGCGGCGAGGCATGGCTGACAGAGGCGCATGTCCTGCAGCAGGCGGACGTGATGGCCTCGAAGCTGAAGCCGCACGGCTACGACTTCGTCAACCTCGATGCCGGCTGGAACGTCGACGCGGACGGCCACAACACCTCGGACGCGTACGGTCGTCCGGTCGGCGACCCCACGAAGTTCCCGCATGGCATGAAGTACGTCGGCGACCAACTCCACAAGAAGGGGCTGAAGTTCGGCGTCTACCTGGCGGTCGGCCTCTACATCGACGCGTACAACGACGGGAAGACCCCGGTCTACGGCGCCCCCGGCTGCACCACCAAGGACCTGGTCTACCCCGACCTGCGCAAGACCAGCGGCTGGGACAACGTGTCCTACCAGCTGGACTTCGACACCCCCTGCGCGAAGAAGTACATCGACTCCGTAGCCGACGAACTCGCCTCCTGGGGCGTGGACTTCCTCAAGATCGACGGTGTCGGGCCCGGCTCGGGACAGGGCGACGCCGCCCACGACAACATCCCCGACGTCCAGGCGTGGCACGCCGCGCTCCAGCGCACCGGCCGCCCCATCCAGCTCACGCTGTCCTGGTCGCTGAGCCACCCCCATGTCGCGACCTGGACGCAGAACGCCAACGGCTGGCGGGTGGACACCGACGTCGAGTGCTACTGCGCCACGCTCGCCACCTGGAACAACTCGGTCAAGCAGCGCTGGAACGACGTCGTGCAGTGGATACCCGACGCCGGCCCCGGCCACTGGAACAACCTGGACTCCGTCGATGTCGGCGACGGCGCGCTCGACGGCCTCACCGACGCCGAACGGCAGAGCTACGCCACGCTGTGGGCGATCGAGTCGGCCCCGTTCTACACCGGTGACGACCTCACCAAGCTCGACTCGTACGGCCTGTCGCTGCTGACCAACGACGAGGTCATCGCCGTCGACCAGGCCGGCCGCCCGGCCAAGCCGGTCAGCCAGGCCACCGACCAGCAGACCTGGTACGCCCGCAACGCCGACGGCAGCTACACGGTCGCGCTGTTCAACCTCGGCTCCGCCGCGGCCGGCGTGACCGCCGACTTCTCCGACCTGGGCATCAGCGGCACGGCGTCCGTCCGCGACCTGTGGAGCCACCGCAACCTCGGCTCCGCCGCCGGTCGGCTCACCGAGCAACTGCCCGCGCACGGCTCGCGGCTGTTCACGATCACCCCGAAGAACACCGGCAACGGCCCGGGCACCCCGCTCGCCGTGCACGGCACCGCGGCCACGGCGACCAGCGTCACG
This sequence comes from Streptomyces sp. NH27, assembly GCF_056859195.1. Classification (NCBI taxonomy): domain Bacteria; kingdom Bacillati; phylum Actinomycetota; class Actinomycetes; order Kitasatosporales; family Streptomycetaceae; genus Streptomyces; species Streptomyces sp. NH27. The sequence continues at coordinate 754 of NZ_JACEGK010000624.1, read as the reverse complement.
CTCGCCTGGGACCCGGTGAACGCGGGCGGGTCCGCGACGACCGGCTACACCGTCTACGCCGACGGCCGGAAGGCCGCCACGACCAGCGGCGCCGCCACCACCGCGACCGTCCGCGCTCTCACGGCCGGCGCCGGTCACTCCTTCACCGTCGTCGCCCATGACGCGCACGGCCGGACCTCCGCGCCCAGCAAGGCAGTTGCGGTCACCACGCCGGCCGCCGCAGGACCGGTGGCGTACGAGGCCGAGGCGCCCGGCAACACCCTGGCGGGCGGCGCGAGCGTCTCGGACTGCGCGGGCTGCTCCGGCGGGAAGAAGGTCGGCAACCTCGGGGGCACCGGCAACACGCTGACCTTCAACGGCGTGACCGCGCCCGCCGACGGCACCTACCTGATGCGACTGGACTACGTCGACGGCTCGTCGGGCCGCACGGCCGTGATCACCGTCAACGGCGCCTCCTTCCAGCTCCCGCTGGCCGGCACCAACGACAACGACTGGGGCGCCGCGCAGTCCGTGACCGTGCCGGTGCACCTCAAGGCGGGCGCGAACACCATCGGCTTCGGCAACCCCACCGACTACGCCTCCGACATCGACAAGATCACGCTCTGAGTCGCGGCCGGACCGGCTGACCCCGGCCGGCCCCGGCCCGTACAGCGACATCTGATACGAACGAGCGATGGCTCGGCCACCCCGGCCGGGCCATCGCATCGGTTCTGCCCCCGAACTCCGTCCCCTCGAACTCCGTCCCCTCGAACTC
>NZ_JACEGK010000623.1:0-4258 GCF_056859195.1 Streptomyces sp. NH27 | reverse complement strand
GATCGCGGCGGCGTGGCCACGGTGGACGCTCTCCACACGGCTCACGGTCACCCGCTCCCGCTCGAGCTGCGCGGCACGCCGCCGCAGCCGCAAGATCTGTACGGTCCCCAGCAGTTGGAGCACGAACACGCTGCTCCAGGCCACGCGATAGTCGTCACCGGTGGCGTCCAGCAGCAGACCGATCGCAAGAAGGGTCACCATGGACGCGGTGAACCCGCCGATATTGACGATCCCGGAAGCCGTCCCGAAGCGCTCCGGCGGGTTCGCCGGCCGGGCGAAGTCGAACCCGATCATGGAGCCCGGGCCGCAGGCCCCCAGCACGACGCACAACACGACGAGCAGCCAGAACGGATCGTGCCCACCGGGCCAGCCGAGAACCGCCGCCCAGGCGACCGCGGTCGCCCCGATGACGCCGAGCGTCAACGGCATCCGGGCTCCGTGGTGCCGCCCGATGAGCTGCCCGAAGACCATGCCGAACACCATGTTCGCGAGGACCACGAGGGTGAGCATCCCGCCCGCACCCCCACGCGACATCCCCTGGTCCTCGACGAGGAACGGCATCCCCCACAGCAGAAGGAACACCATCCCGGAGAACTGCGTGGTGAAGTGCGTCCACATGCCGAGCCGGGTGCCGGGTTCGCGCCAGGCATCGGCGATCTGCCGTCGTACGTAGGCGAGTCCGGCGTGCTCGGCGGGAGCGGGGACGTACCCGTCGGGGTGGTCCTTGAGGAAGAGGGCGACCAGGACGAGGACGAACGCGCCGCCGATCGCGGTGCCGAGAAACGTGGGGGTCCAGCCGGCCGAGTGCAGCACCCGCGAAAGGGCCACCGTGGAGATGAGGTTGCCCGCGACGCCGAAGAGCGCCGCACCCTGGGCGATCATCGGCCCGCGCCGGGCGGGGAACCAGCGCGAGCCCAACCGCAGCACGCTCACGAAGGTCATCGCGTCGCCGCAGCCGAGTACCGCGCGGGCGGCGAGCGCCATCCCGTAGGAGTGCGACAGCGCGAACGCGCCCTGCCCGACGGTGAAGAGGACCGCGCCGAGCATCAGCACCTTCTTCGTGCCGAGCGAGTCCACCATCAGGCCGACGGGTATCTGCATGCCCGCGTAGACGAGCACTTGGAGGATGGAGAACGACGACAGCGCGGAGGCGCCGATGTGGAAGCGGGCGGCGGCGTCGATCCCGGCGACGCCGAGGCTGGTGCGGTGGACGACGGCGACGAGGTAGACCAGGGTGCCCACCCCCCACACGAGCGCGGCCCGACGGCCGCCCGGTGGGTCCCCCGGCAGTGGCTTCGCGGTCACGACTCGCCCCGGGCCAGCGTGTTGACCCAGGACACATGCCGGTCCACGACCTCCGCCGCGGTCTGCTCGTCGCCGTTGCGCAGCGCCTGGAGGATCTCCGTGTGTTCGGCGATGTTCTTCGCCACCCGGCTCGGCTCGGCGTGCATCGTCGCCACCCCCATCCGCAACTGCCGGTCCCGCAACTGGTCGTAGAGGTGCGCGAGGATACGGTTGCCCGCCGCGCGGACGATCTCCGCGTGGAATGTGCGGTCCGCGGCGGCGAAGGCGGTCAGGTCGCCTGCGGCGGCGTGCTCGCACTGCTCGGCGAGCGACTCCTCCAACTGCTCGATCAGCCGCGCGGGCACCGCGTGCACCACCTTCGCGACCGCGTGCTGTTCCACCAGCAGCCGGGTCTCCACCACATCCGCGATCTCCTGCGCGGAGACCGGCAGCACCAGCGCGCCCTTCTTCGGATAGAGCTTGAGCAGCCCCTCGGCCTCCAGCTTCAGCAGCGCCTCCCGCACCGGCGTCCGCGACACCCCGACCGCGTCGGCGAGGTCCCCCTCGGTCAGCAGCGTCCCGCCCTCGTAGGACCGGTCCAGCACCCCGCTCTTCACATGCAAGTAGACCCGCTCGGCGGCAGGCGGCGACTTTGTATCCATAATGTGCACATCATAGATACAACACACAATCCGACGATACCCCGCCGCCCAATGCCCTCCCTCACGCCGCCGACACCGGCCGCCGCACCCCGCTCACGCCGCGGCCGCGGACCCGCCCGGTCCACGGCTGACGACCACCGAGCTCAACGGTTGACGGCCTGGATCTCCTCGACGGTGACGGGCTGGTCGGAGTCGGACCGCCCGTCGGGCAGCGCGGTCCCGTCCGGCCGCACATCCGCGGTCGGCGTCCACCACACCCGCCACGTCATGGCCGCGGTGAACGTATAGGTCCCCGCGCTCGCCTTCGTGTACGTGATGTTGCAGGCCGCACCGGACGAGTCCAGCGAGGCACCCGCCCCCGACCGGCTGAACCGGTAGTCACAGCTCTCCGGGCTCGCGTACCGCGTCCCCGCCTCGACATGCAGGCTGTACGGCTGCGCCACCACCGTGGCCGCCACCGTGTCGCCGTCGGGCTCGGTGAGCCGGGCCGTGACGGACACCTGCGCGTCGGCCGCTTCGAAGTCGACGTACGTGGGCACGTTCACCTTCTGGTTCGCCGGCTTCGGACTGAGCTCGACGCCCTTGGTGGGCAACTTCAACTGCCCGTAGGCGGCCTGGGAGAGCACCTCCGGCGAAATGGCGCCTTCCGGCGGGTCCGCCGGCGGCTCCCACATCCACCCGGTGTCGTACGGGCAGGTCGCCCCGGGCTCGTTCAGGGCGTTGTCGTCCCAGGTGAGAACCCACCAGCTCCCGTCGTCGCCCTTGTGGTACTTGATGTCGTTCATCTGCGACTGGATCTGGTTGTAGTAGTCGGAGACCGTCCCCGCGCCTTCCTGACCTGCCGTGTCGTACCGCCTGTCGATCTCCGCGTGGAACTGGTCCGGCGTGAAGCTCGTGTACCAGCACACCGGCGGCGAGAAGTTGGCGTCGGACGACGTGACGGGGGCCGAGCCGTCTCCGTCCGAGGTCCCGCGATGCGTGTAGTCCACGTGCACCCGGTAGGAACTTCCTTCGCCACCGGCGCTGCTGCTGGACGAGCTCGAATCGCCGTAGCCCTTGCCGGTCCTGGCAAACGCCCCGCCGCCGGCGCCGGCCAGCGCGGAGACGCAGGTGAGGACGACGACAACGCTACGGAACAGTCGACGTATCAGGCGATCTGACACTGCTTCGCCCCGCTCTGCCACGTGTGGTCGTAAGCCTGCCATTCCCCTGTCGAGCTCTTGGTCATGGTCAGGGTCCACAGGTTGAAGTCCTCCAAGGACGGTGTGGTCACGTTGACCTTGCCCGTCTTGGCGTCCTTGCCGTATGCCTTCCGCTGGTCCTCGCAGTACTGGACCGACAGGTTTCCGGTGACGAGCTTCTTCACCACCGGCTTGTAGTAGTTGAAGGTCCCGGTGACGACACTGCCGCCCTTGCCCTGCGAGATGAGCGAATCGGCGAACTCGGCACCGTGCTCGCCGGTCCAGAACCGTTTGAAGAACGCCGGTTCCTTCGTGTACGTCTTCGCCGTGAACTCGACCACCGCCGTCGCCGCGTACGTGGCGTCCTTCAGCGCGGCCTTCTTCGTCGGGTCACTGCTGTCGAACCCGTCGAAGTTGATTTTGATGTCCGACGGAAGGTCGAAACTCGGCGCACCCGGCCCCGACGCCTGGGTCGGGGACGCGGTCGTCGCCGGCGCCGAGGCGCTCGTGGTCGGGGTGTCCGACGAATGGATCTTGTCCGAACCGTCCGAACCGCCGCCGCATGCGGCCAGCAGGAGCACGGCTGCGACCGCGGTGGCCGCGGCGACGGGCAGGGAAGAGCGGGTCACGATGACATCCCCCGTGAGATACCTGTACGCAAACAGAGTTGGCACTCCGACGCTACCGGCGCCGCGCGCGGGACTGGAAGCGTTCCTCCCGGACTGTGACCCGCCCGGCACGCATGGCACACAGATCATCCAGCGCCCACGCCCGGCGCGGCAGAACCGCAGAACCCCAGAACCGCACAGCCGCAGCCCGCCCGCACGATCACGCGGCGCCCGCATCCGCGAGCGGTCGGCCCTACGGGTGGATGGTGCCGACCAGGGAAGCGGTGGAGGTGAGGGTGGACTGGATGGTGGGGGCCAGGCTGGAGGACGCGAGGCAGAAGCCCAGCAGGACACAGGTGATGGCGTGGCTCAGCTTGAGGGACCGGTTGTGCATCTGCATCCCGGCGAAGACGAGGAGCAGCAGGACGACGGAGACAGAGACGACCATACGGTCGATGGCAGCACAAAACGGACGGGAAGTGCGGGAGACACGCACAGCGGCGGGCCCGGGCGCCCATCCGCC
>NZ_JACEGK010000622.1:0-4272 GCF_056859195.1 Streptomyces sp. NH27 | reverse complement strand
GAGCACGAGTCTTTCGTCCCGACCCCGTCCGCCCGGGTGGCGGAGACGTTCCGTACCCCGGGCGCCGTGGCGTCCGCGCTGCCGGGATGGCAGCCGGACCCGGACACGGCGGAGAGCGAGCGCGTGGTGCGCGGGAGGCTGCGGCTGCGCATCGCGGGCTCGACCATCACGTATCGCGGCTCCGTCACCGTGAAGGGCGACGCCTCGCCGTTTACGCTGGAGGCCCGAGGCACGGAGGTGCGCGGCGACGGCGTGGTCGAGGTCGGCGTACGGATCACGGTGACGGACACCGAACTGCCACAACCGGGCACGACCGTGGAATACCGCGGCGAGGCGACCGCGACCGGCCGCCTCGCGTCGTACGACCCGGCGGTGGTGGAAGCCGCGGTGGTGCGCCTGCTGGACCGTTTCTCCACGGGCATCGCCGAGCAGGCCCCGCCCACCTACCCGGCCGCAACGGCCACCCCGGAAGGCCCCGAGCCCGCCGCCGAGGACCGGACCCCCGAGGACCGCACCACCGGTGACGCCGCGCCCGGCGACCTGGCCCCCGAAGAATCTGCCCCCGAGGACCCCGCTTCCCAGGAATCCGCCTCCGACGACTCCGCCTCCGAGGACCCCGCTTCCGACGACTCCGCCTCCGAAGAGCCCGACGTCGTGGACGACCTCGGCGATCCGAGCCCCGAACTGACGGAGTTCGAACTCGTCGAGGTCGAGGTGGACGTCCCGGAGAGCGCTGCCGCCCTGGACGACCTCGTGCCGCCCGCCGAGGCCGCGCACGCCCGGCGGACGATGATCGGGCGCAGCGCGGAGGAGGTCGACCACGCGCCGCCGCGCGGCCGGTACGCACCGGTGCCTGCGCCGGACGCCACTTCGGCGGCGACGCTGCGGTGGGCGGCGCCGGCGGCTGCGGCGCTGCTGGCGTCGGCGGTCGTGGTGGGCAGGGTGCTGCGCCGCCGCAGGTGATACGGGGTGATCCGACGGCGGGCCTGGGCGAGCGTGCGTGAGCCGACGGCATCACGGCCGCTACGCTCGTTTCCGTGGAGACTGAAACGAAACTGACGGCGGGCGACGCCGAACTGACCTTGCAGCCCGAGCACGGTTGCCGGATCGCCTCGCTGACGGTCGGCGGGACCGAACTCCTGCGCCAGGGCGAGAAATTCGGCGCCTTCCTGATGGTGCCGTGGTGCGGCCGCACCGAGAACGGCGTGTTCCGCAACGGCGGGGTGACCCACCAACTCCCCATCGACGCACCGCCGCACGCGATCCACGGCACGGGACGGCACTCGGCCTGGCACGAGGCGTCCCCGGCGACGCAGACCACCGCGGCCTACTACTACGACCTTGCCGACCCGTGGCCGTATCCGGGCCGGGTCACCCACACCATCGAACTCGCCCCGCACTCCGTGAAGCTGTCGCTGAGCGTGGAGGCACGCGGCGACTCCTTCCCGGCGCAGGCCGGCTGGCACCCGTGGTGGCTGCGCAACCTCGGCCAGGGCGGTCAGGACGTCGAACTGGCCTTCAGCGCCGCGTGGCAGGAAGAACGCGGCGACAACCACCTGCCCAACGGCAACCGCATCGACCCCAAGCCCGGACCGTGGGACGACTGTTTCGGGATGCCGGACGGCGTGGACGTCACCCTGAACTGGCCCGGGGAGATGACGGTGCGGGTCAGCAGCCCGAGCGAGTGGGTCGTCGTCTACACGGAGCAGCCCGAAGCGGTGTGCGTGGAGCCGCAGTCGGGCCCGCCCAACGGCCTGAACACGCGGCCCCGCCTGGTCACCCCGATCGACCCGCTGGAGATCAGCACGGTGTGGAGTTGGCAGAAGGTCGGTTGAGGGGACCGGGGGACCGGCCGGTTGGAGAGTCGGCCCGGCGACTGGACCGGCGGCTCGCCCGGGCTTCCGGAACCCGCTTCCGCCCTTCTACTCGGGACATACCCGTGTCCGCCGCTCGGCTAATCTCATCCATATGAGCGACGTACGCACCGCCCTCCTGCGGCAGATCAAGGACAAGGCCGTCGTGCACGGCAAGGTGACCCTCTCCTCGGGCCTCGAAGCCGACTTCTACATCGACCTGCGCCGGATCACCCTGGACGGCCAGGCCGCGCCGCTCGCCGGCCAGGTGATGCTCGACCTCACCGCGGATCTGGAGTTCGACGCGGTGGGCGGGCTCACCCTGGGCGCCGACCCGGTGGCCACGTCGATGCTGCACGCAGCGGCCGCCCGCGGCCGGCGGCTGGACGCGTTCGTGGTGCGCAAGGCCACCAAGACCCACGGCCTCCAGCGCCGGATCGAGGGCACCGAGGTCAAGGGCCGCCGGGTGCTGGTGGTGGAGGACACCTCCACCACCGGCGGTTCGCCGCTGACCGCCGTCGAGGCGGTCCGCGAGGCCGGCGGCGAGGTCGTGGCCGTCGCGGTGATCGTCGACCGGGGCGCCGCCCCGAAGGTGGCCGAGGCGGGCCTGCCGTACCTGGCGGCCTACTCGCTCAAGGACCTCGACCTGTCCTGAGCGCCAGTTCTGACCTGCGCTTCATGGCTCCTGGGATGTTTCACGTGAAACATCCCAGGAGCCTTCGCATGTCCGCGGGCGGCCCACCACGGGCCCGGCGCGAGGCAAGGTGGTGTATTCGTTCGAGTCTGGGAAGATAAGGGCGACGATGACGTCGCCACGCACGCCAGCAGTACCACCCGCACAGTCATGAGGAGCGGAAACGATGCCCATCGCAACCCCCGAGGTCTACGGCGAGATGCTCGACCGGGCGAAGGCCGGCAACTTCGCCTACCCGGCCATCAACGTCACGTCGTCGCAGACCTTGCACGCGGCCCTGCGCGGCCTCGCCGAGGCGGAGAGCGACGGCATCATCCAGATCTCCACGGGTGGCGCGGAGTTCCTGGGCGGTCAGTACAGCAAGGACATGGTGACCGGTGCGGTCGCGCTCGCGGAGTTCGCGCACATCGTCGCCGAGAAGTACCCGGTCACGGTCGCGCTGCACACCGACCACTGCCCGAAGGACAAGCTCGACGGATACGTCCGCCCGCTGCTGAAGATCTCCCAGGAGCGCGTGGCCGCCGGCCGCAACCCGCTCTTCCAGTCCCACATGTGGGACGGCTCAGCCGAGACGTTGGACGACAACCTTGCCATCGCCAAGGAACTGCTGGCCGAGGCGGTCAAGGCGAAGATCATCCTGGAGATGGAGATCACCCCGACCGGCGGTGAAGAGGACGGCATCTCCCACGAGATCAACGACTCCCTCTACACCACCGTCGACGACGCCTTCCGTACCGTGGAGGCCGTCGGCCTCGGCGAGAACGGCCGCTACCTGCTGGCCGCCTCCTTCGGCAACGTGCACGGCGTCTACAAGCCGGGCAACGTGGTGCTGCGCCCGGGCATCCTCCGCGAGCTCCAGGACGCGGTGGCCCAGAAGTACGGCAAGGCCAACGCGTTCGACTTCGTCTTCCACGGCGGCTCCGGCTCGACGACCGACGAGATCAACGAGGCGCTGGAGAACGGCGTGGTCAAGATGAACATCGACACCGACCTCCAGTACGCGTTCACCCGCCCCGTCGCCGGCCACATGTTCAGCAACTACGACGGTGTGCTGAAGGTCGACGGCGAGGTCGGCAACAAGAAGGCGTACGACCCGCGGGTGTGGGGCAAGGCCGCCGAGGCCGGGATGGCCGCGCGCGTCGTCGTCGCCGCCCAGGACCTGCGCTCGGCGGGCAACCGCCGCAAGTAGCGCTCCGGCGCGCCCTGTTCGGCGCCCAGAGCGCGGCGAGAACCAAGTGAAAAGGAGGCCCCTGGCAACTGCCGGGGGCCTTCCGCCTGTCCGCTCGGGCAGACTGGAACCCATGGCCAATCACGAGAACCTGCTCGGGGGTCCCGCCCCCACCCACCTGCCCGACGACCCGGAGCCGCGCGAACTGCTCGCCTCCGGTGCCGCGCCCGCCGAGGTGGCGGCGAAGTACCCGTCCTCCTCGCTCGCCTGGGCGCAACTGGCCGACGACGCGTTCGAAGGCGGCCGGGTGGTGGAGTCCTACGCCTACGCGCGGACCGGCTACCACCGCGGCCTGGACGCGCTGCGCAGGGCCGGGTGGCGGGGCCACGGCCCCGTGCCGTTCGAGCACGAGCCGAACCGCGGCTTCCTGCGCGCCCTGCACGCGCTGGCCCGCGCCGCACAGGGGATCGGCGAGCAGGACGAGTACGAGCGCTGCATGACCTTCCTGCGGGACAGCTCGCCGACCGCCGCCGACACGCTGGGCTGATCCGCCCGCC
>NZ_JACEGK010000621.1:0-4304 GCF_056859195.1 Streptomyces sp. NH27 | reverse complement strand
GTCAATGGTCCGTGGATGCGGGCGCGTTCGAGGGCATGGGTGAGACGGCGGACGGCCTCGGCGCGGGTCGGCGCCCAGGCGATGACCTTGGCGAGCATCGGGTCGTAGTGCACACCGACCGTGTCGCCGCCGGTCACCCCGGAGTCCAGCCGCAGCCCCGCGTCGCGGCCCGGCGGAAGCGCGAACTCCCCGTCTACATCCGGAAGTTCGAGCCGGTGCACCGGCCCCGCCTGGGGCTGCCAGCCGCGCGCCGGGTCCTCGGCGTACAACCGCGCCTCGACCGCGTGCCCGCGCGGCTGCGGCGGCAACGGCGGCAGCGCGGCACCCTCGGCGATCCGGATCTGCCACGCCACCAGGTCCAGGCCGAAGACGCACTCGGTGACCGGGTGCTCCACCTGGAGGCGGGTGTTCATCTCCAGGAAGTACGGCCGCCCGTCCGCGCCGACCAAGAACTCCACGGTGCCGGCGCCCTCGTAGCCGATTGCGCGGGCCGCGCGGCCCGCCGCGTCGTGCAGGGCGGCGCGTACGGTCGCGGGCAGGCCGGGCGCCGGGGTCTCCTCGATCACCTTCTGGTGCCTGCGCTGCACCGAGCAGTCCCGCTCGCCCAGCACCCACACCGTGCCGTGCGCGTCGGCCAGCACCTGCACCTCGATGTGCCGGGCGCCTTCGGCGTACGGCTCGACGAACACCTCGCCGTCGCCGAAGGCCGCCGCCGCCTCTGCCCGGGCAGCCGTCAACTCGTCTTCCAGCGACGCGAGTTCGCGTACCACTCGCATGCCGCGGCCGCCGCCGCCCGCCGCGGCCTTCACCAGCACCGGCAGATCGGCCGGGCCGACCCGGGCCGCGTCGAGCGCCGCGAACAGCGGCACCCCTGCCGCCGCCATCAGCTTCTTCGCCCGCGTCTTCGAGCCCATCGCGGCGACGGCCTCCGGCGACGGCCCGATCCAGGTCAGCCCGGCGTCCCGCACGGCGGCCGCGAACTCCGCACTCTCCGAAAGGAATCCGTACCCCGGGTGCACCGCGTCCGCGCCCGCCGCCAGCGCCGCCGCGACCACCGACTCCCCGCGCAGGTAGGTACCGGCGGCCGCCTCGCCGGGCAGCCGCACCGCCCCGTCCGCCTCCCGTACGTGCGCCGCGTCCGCGTCCGGGTCCGAGTGCACGGCCACGGTGCCGATGCCCAGCACCCGGCAGGTGCGCAGCACCCGGCGCGCGATCTCGCCCCGGTTCGCCACCAGGACCACCCGGATCGGCTTGCGCCCGGCGGCTGTCGGGTCCTCGGCAGGACGCTCGGGGTCCCGCTTCCGTGCCTGCTCGTCGGTCATCGGGTCCAACTCCTCACATCCGGAAGACGCCGAAGCCGCCCCGCGCGCCCTCGACCGGGGCGTTGTGGATGGCGGACAGGCACAGGGCCAGGACGGTGCGGGTGTCGCGCGGGTCGATGACGCCGTCGTCGTAGAGGCGGCCGGACAGAAACATCGGCAGGGACTCCGCCTCGATCTGTTGCTCGACCATGGCGCGCAGCGCGGCGTCGGCGTCCTCGTCGTACGCCCGGCCCTTGGCTGCGGCGGACTGCCGGGCGACGATCGACAGCACCCCGGCGAGCTGCGCGGGGCCCATCACCGCGGACTTCGCGCTCGGCCACGAGAAGAGGAAGCGCGGGTCGTAGGCGCGGCCGCACATGCCGTAGTGGCCGGCGCCGTAACTCGCGCCCATCAGCACCGAGATGTGCGGCACACGGGAGTTGGAGACCGCGTTGATCATCATCGCGCCGTGCTTGATGATGCCGCCCTGTTCGTACTCGCGGCCGACCATGTAGCCGGTGGTGTTGTGCAGGAAGAGCAGCGGGATGTCCCGCTGGTTCGCCAACTGGATGAACTGGGCGGCCTTCTGCGACTCCGCGCTGAACAGCACGCCCCGGGCGTTGGCGAGGATGCCGACCGGATAGCCGTGCACCTCGGCCCACCCGGTGGCCAGGCTCGGCCCGTACAGCGGCTTGAACTCGTCGAACGCCGAGCCGTCCACCACCCGGACCACCACCTCGCGCGGGTCGAACGGGGTGCGCAGGTCGCCCGGCACGATGCCGAGCAGGTCCTCCTCGTCGAAGAGCGGTGGGCGCGGGTCCGGGCGCGGATCGGGGCCCTGCCTGCGCCAGTTGAGCCGGGCCACCACCCGGCGGGCGGTGCGCAACGCGTCCGGCTCGTCCAGCGCGAAGTAGTCGGCGAGGCCGGAGACGCGGGCATGCATGTCGGCGCCGCCCAGCGACTCGTCGTCGCTCTCCTCGCCGGTGGCCATCTTCACCAGCGGCGGCCCGCCGAGGAACACCTTGGACCGCTCCTTGACCATGATCACGTGGTCGGACATGCCCGGTACGTACGCCCCACCTGCCGTGGAGTTGCCGAACACCACCGCGACGGTGGGGATGCCGGCCGCCGACAGCCGGGTCAGGTCGCGGAAGAGGGCGCCGCCGGGGATGAAGATCTCCTTCTGGCTGGGCAGGTCCGCCCCGCCGGACTCCACCAGGCTGATCACCGGCAGCCGGTTGGCGAAGGCGATCTCGTTGGCCCGCAGCGCCTTGCGCAGTGTCCACGGATTGCTCGAACCGCCTCGCACCGTCGGGTCGTTCGCGGTCACCAGGCACTCCACGCCCTCCACCACGCCGATCCCGGTGACGAGCGACGCGCCGGTGGTGAAGTCGCTGCCCCAGCCCGCCAGCGGCGACAGCTCCAGGAACGGCGTGTCCGGGTCGAGCAGCGACTCGATCCGCTCCCGCGCGGTCAACTTGCCCCGCTTCCGGTGCCGTTCGACGTACTTCGGGCCGCCGCCGGCCAGCGCCTCCTCGTGCGCCGCCGCGACCTCCGCCAGCCGCTCCAGCATCACCGCGCGCCGCTCGTCGAAGTCGGCGCCCCGCAGCGCGCTCATGCCGCACCGCCGTCCGCCGCCGGCACCCGCCCCTTGCCGGGCGGCCCCGCGAACGCCTGCGCCACCGAAAGCCACGCGTCCGCGTCCGCGCCCTGCGCGCGCACCGCCGTGTCGTCGCGGTGCCGCCGCTGCACCGCCAGCAGGCAGAAGTCCCGTGCGGGACCGGTCACCCGCTGCGCCGCGTCCGGCGGGCCGTACGTCCACAACTCGCCGTCCGGTGCGGTCAGTTCGACCCGGAACGGCTCCGCGGGCGGCGTCATCCCGTGCGCCGCGAAGGCGTAGTCACGCGCCCGCACCGCGATCCGGGCCACATGCCGCAGCCGCGCGGTCGGCTCCCGCCGCACCCCGAGCGTGTCCGCCACGTCCTCACCGTGCGCCCACGTCTCCATCAGCCGCCCCGTCGCCACCGACGCGGTGCTCATCGGCGGCCCGTACCAAGGGAACCGCGCCTCCGGCGGCGCCGCGGCCAGCACCTCCAGCAGCTGCGCCCGGCCGGCCCGCCACCGCGCGAGCAACTCCCCGTACGGCACCGCCGCACCCGCCGCGGCGCCCTCCTCCACCGACGCGCCCAACTCCACCGCACCGCGGCCCAGTTCCGCCGCGAACCCCTCCGGGTCCCGCACCGCCAGCAGCGCCCGCCCATCCGTCCACGCCAGATGCGCGATCTGATGCGCCACCGTCCACCCCTCCGCGGGCGTGCCGGCACCCCACCGCTGCGCCCCGAGCCCCGCGACCAACCCGTCCAACGCGTCGCCCTCCGCGCGGAGATCCTCCAACACGGCTCGTACTGCCTGCGGATCGGCCACGGCCACTCCTCGTCGAGCGAAGCCCACGGAACTGACAGGACGGTGCTCCACGCAGGGTGGCAGCCGCACTCGAAACATTCAAGCGTGCATGCTTTTTTAAGGGTGCCCCGATGGAGCCAGGGGGAGCACCCCACGCGCCCCCGATCCGGTGCGGCTCCTTCCGTGGCAGGCCGCCCGGTCCCAGGGGCGCGGGGGAACCCGGTCAGGCCAGGGCGTTGACCGTGGAGAGGTCCAGCCCGGTGTCGGATACGCACACCGCCGCAAGGCGCTGCTGCGTTGCTGCGAGGCCGAGGGGGCTGCGCTTCAGGGGGCGGACCTCGAACGAGCCGAGTGCGAGGAGGCGGACTTCAGGTCGGCGGACCTGCGCAAGGTGCGCTTCGGACGGGCGCATCTGCTTGGCGCCGACCTGTGGGGGGCCGACTTGCGGGAGGCGGTCTTCGGGAGTTCGCGGCTGACCACCGACCTGTCCGGGGCGCGACTCGGGGCGTGTCGGGTGGAGGGTGCCGGGGGGGGGTGTCGCCGGAGCCGTCGATGTGGGGGTCGGCGCGGCCGTCGTGCTGGAGGGCGGGGCGCTCCAGG
>NZ_JACEGK010000620.1:0-4313 GCF_056859195.1 Streptomyces sp. NH27 | reverse complement strand
GTCCGGGCCGACGCCTTCGGCGAGAAGGGGGCCGGGCACGAGGAGGCGGGCGGTGAAGGTGCCGCGGGTCGGACCGGGGACGGACGGGTCATGGGCCAGCAGGAGTTCGGCCTCCTCGAACCCGAGCATGCGGTGGTGGTACGGATACCACGCCTTGTAGACGGTCTCCTTGGCGCTGAACAGCAGCCGGTCCCAGTGGACTTCGGGCTTCGACCCGGTCGACTTGGCGAGTGCGGCGCGCTCTTCGGGGGTGGAGTGGATGGCGTCGAGGACGCCCTCGGGCAGCGGGCCGTCGGGCTCGGCGTCGATGCCGAGCGCGAGGACGTCGGTGGCGCGGGCCACGGCGGCGGCCCGGTATCCGTCGCAGTGTGTGATGCTGCCGACGATGCCGTCCGGCCAGACGGGGGCGCCCCGGTCGGCGTTGTCGCGCGGGATCGGGCCGGCGGTCAGGCCGAGCGCGGCGAGCGCCTCCCGCGCGCAGGCGCGACCGGCGGCGTGTTCGGCCCGGCGCTTGGGCACGGCGCGGGCGACGGCGGGCTCCTCCTCGGGGTGGAGCGGGACGCGGTCGAGTTCGTCGCCGTAGGCGGCCCGGGTGCGGACCGTGGCGGGGACCAGGTGCTCGATCATCGCCCCGCCCCGGGACGGCCGGCGAGGATGCGGCGCGGGCCGAGCGGGCCGGAGTCGCGTGCGCCCCATTCGCGCGGGTACCCGAGCGACGCCTCGGTGAAGCGGATGCCGTCACGGTGGGTGATGCGCGGGATGTGCAGGTGGCCGTAGACGACTTCGGTGGCGCGGAAGCGGACGTGCCAGTCCTCGGTGAGTTCGGTGCCGCACCACAGCGCGAACGACGGGTAGCGCAGCACCTTGGTGGGATCGCGGTGCAGCGGCCAGTGGTTGGCGAGGACGGTGGGCAGTTCGGGATCGAGGGCCGACAGGCGGCCGGCGGTCTCGGCGACGCGGGCGCGGCACCAGTCGTCGATACCGGGCAGCGGGTCCGGGTGCAGCAGCATCTCGTCGGTGCAGACGACGCCCAACTCGCTTGAGTGGGCGAGCGCGTCCTTCTTGGTGGTGGCGCCGGGGGTGCCGTCGCGCCAGGTGTAGTCGTAGAGCAGGAGCATCGGGCAGACCGCGACCGGGCCGGTGGCGCTCTCCCAGATCGGGTACGGATCCTCGGGCGTGACGATGTCCAGGCGGCGGATCTCGTCGACCAGGTGCCGGTAGCGGGCCTCGCCGCGCAGGGTCAGCGGGTCCTTGGGCGGGGTCCACAACTCGTGGTTGCCGGGCAGCCAGATGACGGTGCCGAAGTTCTCCTTGAGGGTGCGCAGCGCCCACAGGACGTCTTCGGCGTACTCGGCGACGTCGCCGGCCACGATCAGCCAGTCGCCGTCGCTGTCGGGCCGCATCTTCTCGACGAGGTCGCGGTTGGCTTCGTAGCCGACGTGCAGGTCGCTGATCGCGAGGAGTTGCGGGGCGCCGGCGGTCGATGTCTGCACGGCTCCGATCATCCCAGACGGTTCCGCCTCGCGGGCCGACTTCACACGCGCGCCGGAAATTTCCCTGCGCCGCCGCAGCGGTCACGGTCAACGAGCCCTGTTCATACGGTCATTGGCGCCGCCGTCCGGCACGGCTTTGCCCGATATGACCCGAGGCAAGGGTTCGTGACGATGTGCCACCTGTGCGGCGCCCCCTCCATCGAGGGCACCGCGACCTTCAACCAGTACTGGAGCGCCCGGCAGGCCCGGCGCACCGGCGGCACCATCACCGCGGGCAATCGTGCAGCGCGTCCTGACCGTCCCGGCCCCGAACTCCCAAGCAGCGCACCGCGCCACGCTCCACCTGTGGCGTGGTGCGCTCGCGCGCGGGCGGGATGCGTCAGGCCCGGTCGACGAGGACCGCGGAGCCCTGGCCGACGCCGACGCACATGGTGGCGAGGCCGCGTGCCGCGCCGGTGCGGCGCATCCGGTGCAGGAGGGTGGTGAGGATGCGGGCGCCGGAGCAGCCGAGCGGGTGACCGAGCGCGATCGCGCCGCCGGTGGGGTTGACCAGGTCGGGGTCGATACCGAGTTGCCGTACGGAGGCGAGCGCCTGGGCGGCGAACGCCTCGTTGAACTCGGCCTCTTCGACGGATTCGATGCCGCGGCCGAGCCTGGCCAGTACGCGCTGGGTGGCGGGCACCGGGCCGATGCCCATGACGTCGGGGTGCACACCGGCGCTGGCACCCGCGGCGTAGCGGCCGAGGGACTCCAGACCGAGGTCGGCGAGCGCCTCCTCGCTGACCAGCAGGAGCGCGGCGGCGCCGTCGTTCATCGGCGAGGCGTTGCCCGCGGTGACGGTCCCGCCGGCTCGGAAGACGGGCTTGAGGGCGGCGAGGCGTTCGGCTGTGGTGTCCTCGCGGATGCTCTCGTCCTGGCTGACGACGACGCCGTCGGGCCGGGTGACGGGCAGGATCTCGGCGTCGAACAGGCCGTTCCTACGGGCTTCGGCGGCATTGCGGTGGCTACGCAGCGCGAAGGCGTCCTGGTCGGCGCGGCTGACGCCGTACCGCTCCGCGACCTCCTCGGCGGTCTCGCCCATGGCCAGCACGCCGTGCAGTTCCGGCATCCGCGGGTTGGTGAGGCGCCAGCCGAGGCGGGTGTCATGGGTCTGGAGGGCGCGGGGCAGGGCCTCGTCGGGGCGGGCCAGGACGAAGGGAGCGCGGCTCATCGACTCCGAGCCGCCGGCCAGCACGACGTCGGCCTCACCGGCGGCGATCATGCGGGCGGCGGAGGTGACGGCCTCCATCCCGGAGGCGCACAGCCGGTTGACGGTCGCGCCGGGCACGGTGTCGGGCAGGCCGGCCAGCAGGACGGCCATCCTTGCGACGTTGCGGTTGTCCTCGCCGGCCTGGTTGGCGGCGCCCCAGTAGACGTCGTCGACCCGGGCCGGATCGAGGGCGGGAACGCCGTCGAGCAGCCCGCGGATCGTGGTGGCCGCGAGGTCGTCCGGCCGGACCGTGGAGAGCACACCGCGGAGCCGTCCGATCGGGGTGCGGCGGGCAGCGGCGAAGTGGACTGGGCGCATCGCGGACTCCTCGGACGGGAAACTAGCAGTGTGAGTTTAGACCGACCGGCATATGGAAGGTGGGAGAAGGAGCGGGTTGAGGGCCGAGTCCAGGTGGTGCTGACGAGGGAGCCATGGCGGAGCCCTGGTGACTGAGGAGAAGCCGTCCGGGCGAGAGCCATCGGCCCGCGACGCCGCCCGCCATGTGCCGGCCGGCCTTAAGCCGAGTCGAGGCCGCAGTACACCCGGCTGAGCAGCGCGTGCAGCTGATCGCACTCGTCGCCGTCCAGCGGGGCGAGGATCTCGTCCTGCACGACGGCGGCCTTCAGGCGGAGCCGCTTCAGGGCCGTGCGGCCCTCGGGGGTGATGGCGACGTTCACCCGGCGGCGGTCGACGGAGTCGCGGGCCCGCTCCGCATAGCCGGCCTCGGCCAGGCCGTCGACGACCTTCACGATGTCGCTGGCGTCGATGACCACGCGCGCGGCGAGGTCCCGCTGGGCGTGCGGGCCGAAGTCGGCGAGGGCGGCGAGGACGGCCATGTGCCACAGCCGCAGCCCTTCCTCGGCGAGGCGTTCGGCGAGGCGGGAGCGGGCCTCCTTGCCGGCCTTCGACAGGAGGTAGGTGGTGAGTTCCGTGAGGCTGGGGGGCGTCCGGGGGTCCATTCCGGCAGTGTAGGCGGTCACCCATGATGGGCGTCGCCATTGATGGGTCGGCACCCATGAAAGGGCCAACCCACGATGGGTGATACCCCTTCGCCTACGCTAGGCTCGCCCCATCATGGGTGTGCACCCACTAATAGAGCGCGCCGCCCGTCACCCGTCACCCGTCACCCCGGAGCCCACCATGGATGCCCTCCACCCGCGCCTGCTCGTCGGCGACTTCGGGGCCGCGTTCCGCTTCTACGACCACGTGCTGCCCGCCCTGCTCGGCGCCACCCTCACCCGAGGGGGCCCGGACGGGCCGTACGCCAGTTGGGACGTCGGCGCCGAGGGGCTGTTGATGCTCTTCGACCGCGCCGCGATGGCCGAGGTCGCCGGCACCGGTTCCCTGCCCGCCTCGCCCTCCGTCGGCCAGGACCGGGCGATGCTGGTCAGCCGCGTGCCCGATGTGACGGCCGCATACGACGTGGCGCTGCGCCACGGCGGCACCCCGGTCGCTCCCCCGACCGCCCGCCCCGAGTGGGGCCCCACCATGCGCACCGCCCCCCTGCGCGACCCGGACGGCAACCTGCTGGAATTCCAGTCCTACTGACCCACCGGCCGAGGCCGCCGCCG
>NZ_JACEGK010000619.1:0-4319 GCF_056859195.1 Streptomyces sp. NH27 | reverse complement strand
GTGCAGGGGTCAGGCGCGGGCTATCAGGTAGCGGAAGACGTTCTCCATCCGTACCGACCCGTCGGGCCGGCGGTAGGGGTGCAGGGCCTCGGCGATCTCCTTGCCGACCTGCTGGCGGTCGGTGGCGGCGACGGCCGCGTCGAACAACCCGGTGGACACCAGGCCGCGGACCGCGCTGTGCAGGTCGGAGTAGCCGAAGGGGCAGGACACGCGCCCGGAGCCGTCGGGTCGCAGCCCGGCCGTACGCGCCAGGTCCTCCAGATCGTCGCGGCCGCTGAGCCGCAGGGCGGGGGCCGTCGCGGCACGCGGCTCCGCCAGCCGCGTGGCGACCTTGAGCACACGGGAGGTCGCGCACCGCTCGGGCGGACCCCAGCCGGCCAGCACGACCGCGCTGCCGGGCCGCGCGTTGCGTGCCACCGCGGCCAGCGCGGGCCCGAGTTCGGCGGTGGGCGCGGCGGGTTCGAAGGCGGTGATGACGTCGTAGCCGCGGCCGGAACCGGGCCGGACCGCGTCGCTGTGGTCGTCGGGTGCGGGCGGTGGCGTCCGGCCGCTGCCGGTGGTGGCGGCCCCGCTGCGCGCGGGGGCCCTGGCGGTCAGGGCGGCCGTGGTGCGCGGCCGGGCGCTGCGCAGGTCCGCGAGGCGCAGATCGCCGGCGAGCAGCCGCGTACGGTGCTCCGGCGGGCGGTCGCGCTCCCTTGCCGCCAGCCGCTCGCGGGCCAGTGCCAGCCGCTCGGCGTCCCGGTCGTGGCCGGTGACGGCGGCGCCCCTCGCGGAGGCGAGCATCAACGCCAGGCCGCTGCCGCAGGCCAGGCCGAGCAGCCGGGTGCCGGCCCCCACCTCCAGCCGGTCGTACACCACGTCGTAGAGCGGGACGAGCATCCGCTCCTGGATTTCCGCCCAGTCCCTGGCTCTGCCCTGCGTGCCGGGCCTGGAGCCGCGATAGAGCGTAGCCGTCATGGAAGAGCTCCCATCAGCCGAGCGGAACCGCCGTCTGCTCCCCGTGATGTGGTGCCAGGGGTCGTACTCGTCCCTGCATGCCAGACAACTGCCGTTTCGCGCCCCCGTCCAGAGGGCGGGGGACGCGTTCTCGTGAACTTCCGGCGACGCCCGTGTTTCACGCGGCTCACGCGCTCCGGCGTGCGCCGGGCAGCGGCCGATTCACGCTGGGGTGGCACGGGGCCTTACCATCGGCCCATGGCTAAGGCTCCCGTTCTCACCCCCCAAGCGGACGACTTCCCGCGCTGGTACCAGGACCTGATCAACAAGGCCGAACTGGCCGACAACGGCCCCGTGCGCGGAACCATGGTGATCAGGCCGTACGGCTACGGTCTGTGGGAGCGGATGCAGGCCGACATGGACGCGCGGATCAAGGCGGTCGGCGCGCAGAACGCGTACTTCCCGCTCTTCATCCCGCAGTCGTACCTCACCCGCGAGGCCCAGCACGTGGAGGGCTTCGCGCCGGAGTTGGCGGTGGTGACGCACGGCGGTGGCAAGGAGCTGGAGGAGCCGATCGTCGTCCGGCCGACGTCCGAGACGATCATCAACGAGTACTTCTCCAAGTGGGTGCAGAGCTACCGCGACCTGCCGCTGCTGATCAACCAGTGGGCGAACGTGGTGCGTTGGGAGCTGCGGCCGCGGCTGTTCCTGCGCACGACGGAGTTCCTGTGGCAGGAGGGGCACACCGCGCACGCCACCCAGGAGGACGCCCGCGAGTTCGCCGCCCGTATCCAGTACGACGTGTACGGCGACTTCATGGAGAACGTCCTGGCGATGGACGTGGTGCCGGGCCGCAAGACCGCCAAGGAGCGGTTCGCCGGCGCGATCAACACCCTCACCCTGGAGGGGATGATGGGTGACGGCAAGGCGCTCCAGCTCGGCACCAGCCACGAGTTGGGGCAGAACTTCGCGAAGGCGTTCAACACGTCGTACCTGTCCAAGGAGGGCACCCAGGAGCACGTCTGGCAGACGTCCTGGGGGAGCACCACGCGGCTGATCGGCGCGCTGGTGATGATGCACGGCGACGACAACGGGCTGCGGGTGCCGCCGCGGCTGGCGCACGTGCAGGTCGTGGTGATGGCGATCAAGGACGACGAGGCCGTCGTGGCGAAGGTGCACGAGGTCGGCGAGAAGCTGCGCGCGGCCGGGCTGCGGGTGGTCGTGGACGACCGGACCGACACCCCCTTCGGGCGGCGCGCGGTCGACTGGGAGCTCAAGGGCGTGCCGCTGCGGGTCGAGATCGGCCCGCGCGACCTGGCCGGCGGCACCGCGATGGTCGCCCGCCGCATCCCCGGCGGTAAGGAGCCGGTCTCCCTGGACGCGCTGGAGACCCTGCTGCCCAAGGCGATGGAAGAGGACCAGGCGCGGCTGCTCCAGGAGTCCCGCGACCGTCGGCTGTCCCGAACCGTGGACGTGACCACGGTCGCCGAGGCGGCCGAGGCCGCGGCCAACGGCTGGGCCCGTATCCCGTGGGCGGACCTGGGCCCCGAGGGCGAGGCGACACTGGCCGAGCAGGGCGTCTCGGTGCGCTGCCTGGTCGCCGAGGACGGTTCGGTGCCGCTCGCCGACGACGCCCCCGGCACCGTGGCGATCGTGGCCCGCGCCTACTAGGCCCGCTTTGGCCCACCTGGAACCACCCGGGTCCGGGCGGTTCCCTCCGGCGTCCGCTGACCGATCAGCGGTGTACGGAATATGTTCATACGTCCGTGCTTGGGGGCGGGTGCGCAGGTTCACCGGTGTTACTCCGGTCCCTCCGCACCCGCCCTGCGTCATGCGTATCCATTGCGCAACATCCGGAACTGACCGATCAGTGCAAATTAATTGGGCTAGCCCGGAATCGGAACACCGGGGGCGCCCGGCTCGTTGTCACGGCGTGAGCACGACACCACCTGTTCTCGCCGCCGAGCTGGCAGTCGCCTGGGCCGATATTCAACGGCACCATTCCGAGCTGCCCGATCTGGCCGCGCCCGAGTCCCTGATCGGAGAGTCCTCGTCCGCCTGCGGCACCGAGCTCTCCTTCGAAAGGTTGCTGCACGAGGCTGTGCACGGGATCGCCGCGGCCCGCGGCATCCGTGACACCTCACGCGCCGGCCGCTACCACAACCGCAGATTCCTCGCCATCGCCGACGAGATGGGCCTGGACCACGCCGACGAGCCGCATCCCAGCAGCGGCTTCTCGCTCGTGGTGATGCGGCCCGACACCCGTAAGCGTTACCGGGCCACCATCGAGCGGCTGCAGCGCGCGCTCAAAGCGCATACTGCGGCCACCACCGCCGACACCGCCCGCTCCTTCCGTGGACCTGCCGCCCGGCACGGCTCCTCGGGCGGTGGCGTGCGCGTCAAGGCCGTCTGCGACTGCGGGCGGAATGTCCGGGTAGTGCCCTCGGTGCTGGCCCAGGCGCCGATCATGTGCGGCGCCTGCGGGCAGCCGTTCCGGATCCCGGAGGTCGTTGGGGTCGGCTGACTGTGGCACAATGTTTAGCTGAGAACTCGACAGCCGTGCAGGAACCCTCTCTCCTTCGGCTGACGCGTCCATCGGGCGCACGACTTCCACAACCCCACGTGGCCGTCAGTGTGCCCAAACACGTCAACTTCAGGAGAACCCACTCCCGTGGCAGTCAAGATCAAGCTGAAGCGTCTGGGCAAGATCCGCGCGCCTCACTACCGCATCGTCGTCGCCGACTCCCGTACCCGCCGTGACGGCCGGGCCATCGAGGAGATCGGCCTGTACCACCCCGTGCAGAACCCGTCGCGCATCGAGGTCGACTCCGAGCGCGCGCAGCACTGGCTCTCCGTCGGCGCGCAGCCGACCGAGCCCGTGCTCGCCATCCTGAAGCTGACGGGCGACTGGCAGAAGTTCAAGGGCGAGCCCGCCCCTGCCCCGCTGCTCCAGCCGGAGCCGAAGGCCGACAAGCGCGTGCTGTTCGAGGCCGCCGCCAAGGACACCGCCGACGAGCCGAAGGGTGAGGCGATCACCCCCAAGGCGAAGAAGGCCGACAAGGCCGACAAGGCTGACAAGAAGGCCGACGACGCCGAGGCCACCGCCTCTGCCGAGTCCACCGGGGCCTGAGCGTGCTTGAGGAGGCCCTTGAGCACCTTGTGAAGGGCATCGTCGACAACCCTGACGATGTGCAGGTCGGCATGCGGACCCTGCGCCGTGGCAGTGTGCTGGAGGTCCGGGTGCACCCCGACGACCTCGGCAAGGTCATCGGGCGCAACGGCCGTACCGCCCGCGCGCTGCGCACCGTCGTCGGCGCCCTTGGTGGCCGGGGTGTCCGCGTCGACCTCGTCGACGTGGACCAGGTGCGCTGAGCGCGCTCTGC
>NZ_JACEGK010000618.1:0-4322 GCF_056859195.1 Streptomyces sp. NH27 | reverse complement strand
GGCCTCTACCCTGATCGCGGATAGGTTACTGGTGAGTTAAGAACGCCGTTCGGGCCCGGAGGTTGTCGTGACCGACACACAGACGTTGATCGAGAATCGGCCGCCGTCCGTGGCGACGCTCTTCCTGGAGCGGGTCGAGGCGACGCCGGACGCCGAGGCGTACCGCATGCCGGTGCCGCCCGCGTCCGGCGAGGGCCCCGACGAGTGGCGCTCGCTCACCTGGGCGCAGGCCGCGAGCCGGGTGTACGCCATTGCGGCCGGCCTGATGGACCTCGGGGTGCGCCCCGAGGAGCGCGTCGCGATCGCCGCGAACACGTCGGTGGACTGGATCCTGTCCGACCTCGGCGTGCTGTGCGCGGGCGCCGCCACCACCACGGTCTACCCGTCCACCAACGCCGACGAGACCGCGTTCATCCTCGCCGACTCCGACAGCCGGGTGCTGATCGCCGAGAACGCGGCCCAGCTCGCCAAGGCCCGCGAGCGCCGCGCCGACCTGCCCGACCTCGCGCACGTCGTGGTCATCGACCCGGCAGGCGCCACCGACGCCGACAACGACGGCTGGGTGCTGTCCCTCGCCGACCTGGAGAAGCGTGGCGCCGCCTACCTGGAGCGGCGCCCGACCGCCGTCACCGACGCCATCGGCGCGCTCACCAAGGACCAGCTCGCCACCCTCATCTACACCTCCGGCACCACCGGCCGCCCCAAGGGCGTGCGCCTGCCGCACGACGCGTGGGCGTACATGGCCCGCGCCATCCAGGGGGTGGGCCTGCTCGACGAGAACGACGTGCAGTACCTGTGGCTGCCGCTCGCGCACGTCTTCGGCAAGGTGCTCACCGCCGGGCACATCACCGTCGGCCACGTCACCGCCGTGGACGGCCGGGTCGACAAGATCATCGAGAACCTGCCGGTGGTCCGGCCCACCTACATGGCCGCCGTGCCGCGGATCTTCGAGAAGGTCTACAACGGGGTCGCCGCCAAGGCCAGGGAGGGCGGCAACGCGAAGTACAAGATCTTCCTGTGGTCCGCGCGGGTCGCCCGCGACTACGCCAAGGCGGCGCAGAACAGCATGCGGCTGACCGGCACCCCGACCGTCCCGCTGCCGCTGCGCAGCAAGCACGCGGTCGCCGACCGGCTGGTCTACGCGAAGCTGCGCGAGGCGTTCGGCGGCCGGCTGCGCGCCTGCGTCTCCGGGTCGGCCGCGCTCGCCCCCGACATCGGCTTCTTCTTCGCCGGCGCCGGCATCCACATCCTGGAGGGGTACGGCCTCACCGAGTCCAGCGCGGCGAGCTTCGTCAACCCCGGCGAGTCCTACCGCACCGGCACCGTCGGCAAGGCGCTGCCCGGCCTCGAGGTCCGGATCGGCGAGGACGGCGAGATCCTGCTGCGCGGCCCCGGCATCATGCAGGGCTACCACGGGCTGCCCGAGCAGACGGCCGAGGTGCTGGAGCCCGACGGCTGGTTCCACACCGGGGACATCGGCGAGCTGTCGCCCGACGGCTTCCTGAAGATCACCGACCGCAAGAAGGACCTGATCAAGACGTCCGGCGGCAAGTACATCGCGCCGGCCGAGGTCGAGGGCCAGTTCAAGGCGGTGTGCCCGTTCGTCAGCAACGTCCTGGTGGTCGGCGGCGGCCGCAACTTCTGTACGGCGCTGCTCGCCCTCGACGAGCCGACGCTCCTGGGGTGGGCCGAGGACAACGGCCTCGGCGGCCGGCCCTACGCGGAGGTCGTCGGCACCGAGCAGGTGCGCGAGCTGATCGACGGGTACGTCCAGGAGGTCAACGCCGGGCTCCAGCGGTGGCAGCAGATCCGCCGGTTCCGCATCCTCCCGCGCGACCTCGACATCGAACACGGCGACCTCACGCCCAGCCTCAAGCTGAAGCGCCCGGTCGTCGAGCGCGAGTTCGCCCCCTTGATCGACGAGATGTACGAGGGCGCCCGCGAGGCGTAGTACGGCGCCCCTGGGCAGGCACCCGGATGACGGATACTGAAGGAATGCCTTCCGTACTCCCCGACGGGGAACCCGTGCCCGCGGACGGCGGTCTGCCGCCGTCCGCGTTCGAGGGCGCCGAAGACCGCCCGTTCGGGTTCTATCTGCATGTGCCGTACTGCGCCACGCGCTGCGGGTACTGCGACTTCAACACGTACACCGCGAGCGAGCTGAGGGGCTCGGGCGGGGCGCTGGCGTCGCGGGACAACTACGCGGACGTGCTGGCCGAAGAGGTGCGGCTGGCCCGGAAGGTGCTGGGCGACGACCCCCGCGAGGTCAGCACGGTGTTCGTCGGCGGCGGCACCCCCACGCTGCTGCCGGCCGCCGACCTCGGCCGGATGCTCGCCGCGATCAAGGCGGAGTTCGGGCTCGCCGCGGACGCCGAGGTGACCACGGAGGCCAACCCGGAATCCGTCGACCCGGCCTATCTGGCCGAGCTGCGGGCCGCGGGCTTCAACCGGGTGTCGTTCGGCATGCAGAGCGCCCGGCAGCACGTCCTGAAGGTGCTGGACCGTACGCACACTCCCGGGCGCCCCGAGCGTTGCGTCGCCGAGGCCCGCGCCGCCGGGTTCGAGCACGTGAACCTCGACCTGATCTACGGCACCCCCGGGGAGACCGACCAGGACTGGCACGCGTCCCTGGACGCGGCGATCGGCGCCGGGCCCGACCACGTCTCGGCGTACGCGCTGATCGTGGAGGAGGGCACCGGGCTGGCCCGCCGCATCCGGCGCGGCGAGGTGCCGATGACCGACGACGACGCGCACGCCGACCGCTATCTGATCGCCGAGGAGCGGCTGTCGGCCGCGGGCTTCGGCTGGTACGAGGTGTCGAACTGGGCCACCGGTCCCGCCGCGCGCTGCCGTCACAACGAGCTGTACTGGACCGGCGCGGACTGGTGGGGCGCGGGTCCCGGCGCGCACAGCCACGTCGGCGGGGTGCGCTGGTGGAACGCCAAGCACCCGGGCGCCTACGCGCAGGCCCTCGCCGAGGGGCGCACCCCCGGGGTCGGCCGGGAACTGCTCGGCGCGGAGGATCGGCGGGTGGAACGGGTCCTGCTGGAGCTGCGGCTCGCCGACGGCTGCCCGCTGGCGATCCTCGCGGAACAGGGCGCGAAGGCCGCCGCCCGCGCGGTAAGGGACGGTCTCCTGGAGCCCGGTCCTTACGCGGCCGGCCGCGCCGTCCTCACGCTGCGCGGCCGGCTGCTCGCCGACGCCGTGGTCAGGGACCTGGTCGACTGACGCCCGCGGCCCGCCGCCCCACCCGCGCTACGGCGCCGTCACGAAGTCGATCAGGTGCTCCACGGCCCCCAGCAGCTCCGGCTTGAGGTCCTTGTACGACGCCACCGACGCCAGGATGCGCTGCCACGCCTCGCCCGTGTTCATGTCCGTCCAGCCCAGCGCCCGGCACACGCCCGTCTTCCAGTCCTCGCCGCGCGGCACCCTCGGCCACTCCGGGATGCCGACCGACGACGGCTTCACGGCCTCCCACACGTCGATGTACGGGTGGCCGACCACCAGCACGTCGGCGCCGGTCACCGACGCGGCGATCCGTGACTCCTTGGAGCCCGGCACCAGGTGGTCCACCAGCACGCCGAGCCGGGCGTCGGGGCCGGGGGAGAACGCCGAGACGATGGCGGGCAGGTCGTCGACGCCCTCCAGGTACTCCACGACGACGCCCTCGACCCGCAGGTCGTGGCCCCACACCCGCTCCACCAGCTCCGCGTCGTGCCGGCCCTCGACGTAGATCCGCCCGGCCCGGGCGACCCGTGCCTTCGCGCCCGTCACGGCGATCGAGCCCGATGCCGACAGCAGCGGCCCGCGCGGGGCCGGGGCGGCCGCGCGCGGGCGTACGAGGGTCACGGTGCGGCCGTCGATCAGGAAGCCGCGCGGCGCCATCGGGAAGACCCGCAGTTTGCCGAAGCGGTCCTCCAAGGTCACGGTCAGGCCCTCCGCGGTCTTCTCGACCCGGACCACGGCTCCGCAGAACCCCGTGCTCACCTCTTCGACCACCAGGTCCCGTTCCGCCGCCACCTCGGGTGCCGGGCCGGACTTCTTCCAGGGCGGGGTGAGGTCAGGGTCATAACTCCTGCTACGCATGCGGATGATCGTAGAGCCTGACCCCCCGGGCTTCCCGGATCTGTCGGCCCCGGGACCACCTGTCGTGCCTGGCCCCCACGGCAACCCGCCGCTTCGGCTCCCCGCCGTTCCCGCCCGCGCCCCTGCTGGGGTGGCTCGCCGTTGTCGGCGGGAGGAGCCGCACAAACCCAGGGGCGCGGGGAACTGCGCGACAAGCCACCCACTGAGGGGTGGTCCCTGGACCGACAGGGTGGGGC
>NZ_JACEGK010000617.1:0-4334 GCF_056859195.1 Streptomyces sp. NH27 | reverse complement strand
CCGGGTACCCCGTAACCCTTCTCCCCGGACCAGCCGCCCGCGGTGGGCGCTCGCGCCCCTGAGCGGGTGCGGCTGGTCCGGGGCGAGCCCTTGGGGCGGTCCACTTTCACTCGCGTGGCCCTTGTCAGGGGAACCGCCAGGAGACAACTGGCGTCACTGGGGGAACATTGGTGAAGATCACTTGTTTCGTCGACCGGCCCCATGAGGTGAGGTTCCGCAGTGCGCAAGCACCAGCAGCATTCCCCCGCCGATAGACCGTCGTACTCCGCACGCGTCCGCCACGGGGCGCTCGCTGCGGGCCTGCTGGTGGCCGTGGCCGCCTGCGGGAACGACCACCAGTCCTCGGACACGACGTCGTCCGGCACGACGTCGGCGTCCGCGTCGAGCAGCGCGCCGACGACGTCGGGCAGCAGTTCGGCGAGCGCGTCGCACAGCGCCACCGTGGTGCCGCCGGCGTCGAAGACCACGAAGGCGACCACGGCCGCGCCCGCGAACTGTGTGAACCGGGCGTACGACGCGATGACCGACGCCCAGCGGGTCGGCCAGCTCTTCATGACCGCGGTCACCAGCACCGGTCTGACCACCACCCAGTCGCAGGCGATCACGGCGGGCAAGACCGGCTCGGTCTTCCTCCAGGGCCACACGACGGAGGGCGTAACGGCCGTGAAGGCGGTCACCGCGCGGGTCCGCGCCCTCACTTCGCCGGTGCGGGGCGTGTCGCTGGGGATGTTCGTCTCCACCGACCAGGAGGGCGGCCAGGTCCAGGTGCTCAACGGGCCCGGTTTCAGCACGATCCCGAGCGCGGTGACGCAGGGCAAGTGGTCCACGTCGACGCTGCAGAGCAACGCCGCCACGTGGGCGCGCCAACTGGCCGCCGCCGGCGTCGACATGAACCTCGCGCCGGTCGCGGACACCGTCCCGCCGGACCAGGTGACGGTGAACGCCCCGATCGGCAAGCTGGACCGGGAGTACGGCACGAACCCGTCGACGGTCGCCTCGCACAGCGTTGCGTTCCTGCGCGGCATGCTGGAGGCCAAGGTGGTGCCGACCATCAAGCACTTCCCGGGCCTGGGCCGGGCCAACGGCAACACCGACTTCACCGCGAACGTCACCGACTCGGTCACCACGACGACCGACCCGTACCTCCAGCCCTTCCGGGCCGGCATCCAGGCGGGCACACCGTTCGTGATGGTCTCCTCGGCGATCTACACCCGGATCGACCCGCACAACCAGGCCGTCTTCTCCCCCACCGTGATCCGCACGCTGCTGCGCGGCAAGCTCGGCTTCAAGGGCGCCGTCATCTCCGACGACCTCGGCAACGCCGCCGCAGTCGCCGACCGTACCCCGGGCCAGCGCGCGCTGGACTTCATCACGGCCGGCGGCGACATCCTCCTCACCGTGAAGCCCAGCGACATCTCGCCCATGACGTCGGCGGTGCTCAGCCGGAGCTCGACCAGCGCCTCGTTCCGTGCCGACGTGGCCGACAGCGTCCACAGGGTGCTGACCGCCAAGCGCAACGCAGGCGTGCTGACCTGCGGTTAGCCCGGAAACACGGCCGCCAGGGGGCGGCTCATCCGGCCGCCGCCTCGGCCCGGGCGGCGGCCGTGAACGCGGCGAGCAGCGGCGGCGGCTGCTCGGCCGCCGGCAGGGCGAGAGCGACCTGGTCGGGCGGCAGGTCGGTGACCGGGCGGTAGGTGACGTCGGGCCGCTGGTAGAGCAGTGTCGCGGACAACGGCAGGTAGGTGATACCGCGGCCGGCGGCGACGTACTCCAGTTTCTCCTCGACGGTGCGGACCGCGAAGGGCGCAGGGCGGCCGGCCGCGTCGGTGGCGGTCCGCGTGCACAGGTAGAGGATCTCCGGGTGGGTGGCGAGGTCGTCCGCGGTCAGGGTCGGGCGGTCGCCCAGTGGGTGGCCGGCGGGCAGCGCGACCATGCGGGGCTCGGTGAACAGCGGCAGCACGCTCAGGCCGTCGGCGGCGATCGGGGTCCGTACGTAGGCGAGGTCGACCCGCCCGTCGAGGATCGCCTCGGCCTGGTCGTCCCACTCCACCCGCCTTACCTCGACGGTGACTTCGGGGTGCCGCGCGGTGAACGCGCGTACGGCGGCGGTGACACGGATGCCGGCGCGGAAACCGACCACGAGGGTGCGCGGACCGCGGGCGACCCGGTCCACCCGGCGCCGGGCGGCGGCCGCGGCGGCGAGCAACGGCTTGGCGTCTTCGAGGAGTTGCCGGCCGCTGTCGGTGAGGGTGACGCGGTGGCTGTCGCGGACGAACAGCTCGACGCGCAGTTCCTTCTCCAGCGCCCGGATCTTGGGGGTCCCCCCGCCGAAGGTAGGGGGATCAATGCGGGCTGGGCAATGAGGAGTTCCTCCGCGGCGCGGCCGAAGTGCAGCCGCTCGGCGACCGCGACGAAGTAGCGCACCTTGCGCAGATCGAGATCCATCGGCCCGCCCGTCCCCGTCGCCACGCTCCGTGCCGCGGCCGACCGCCGCGATGCGCCGAGGGTATCGCCGAGGACGGAAACGGTCTTGGATGGCCTTGGCCGCCTCACGCAGACTCGGCGGTGTTCCCCCCTTCTCCCCTTGACCTCCTGCTGGTCTCCCTCGACGAGGAGCACATGATGAGCACCACCTCACCGGGCCCGGTCATCTCGCGGACCGTGCTGATCCGGGTCGGCGACGGCGAGATGAGCGCCTACGTCACGCGGCCGGCGACACCGGGCCCGCTGCCCGCGGTGATCGTCGGCTTCGAGCTGTTCGGGATCACGCCCTACATCCGGCGCACCGCCGACCGGTTGGCGGCGCTCGGCCATGTCGCGGTCGTGCCGGACTTCTACCACCGCACCGCGCCGGGCTTCGCGGGCGCAGCCGACGAGGCGGGCCGCGCGGAGGGGTTCGCCCTGCTCAACCGGCTGGCCCGGGGCGAGGTGGGCGCGGACCTGCGGGCGGTGTCGGCGTATCTGGACGGCCGTGACGACGTGGTGGGCCGCCCCTCGATGGTCGGCTTCAGCCTCGGCGGCCACCTGGCCTTCTTCGCCGCGACGTTGCTGCCGCTGGAGGCGGTGGCCGTGGTGTACCCGGGGTGGCTGGACACCACCGGCACGGCGCTGGCCGCGGACGGGCCGCTGCTGGAACTGGCCGACGGGATCGCCGGGCACGGCGCGCGGGTGCTGTACCTGGTGGGCGCGGACGACCACGTGGTGACCGCGGACCAGACCCGGCTCACCGGCGAGGCGCTCTCCCGGGCCGGGGTGCCGCACGAGTTGGTGGTCTACCCGGACACCCCACACGGCTTCCTGGCGGAGGAGCGCGACACGTACCGCCCGGAGCCCGCGGCGGACGCGTGGCGCCGGATCACCGCGTTCCTGGCGGCGCCCGGACCGGATCGGTGACCGCGCACCGGCACGAACCCGGAGGCGGAGGCGGACGCGGACCCCGAGACGTACGGGGGGACATAGGCGGGCACGTACGCGGAGGCCGATAACGACGCAGCGGTCCGCACGTGACGGTGTGCGGCCCGTTCGGCCCGTTCGTCACCCAGCCGGGGGGTGAATAACAGTCCATCCGGGTGGACAAGCCGTTTTCCTGGGCCGGTTCGGCGGTCCGGCATGCCATGAAGGAGGGGCACGAGGGATAGCTGCACTTTCAGAAAGAAGGCCGCAATGTACTCAGCGCATGCGAAGCGCCGTGTCACGACCGGTATCGCCGGTCTGCTGATCGCGGGCTCGGGCCTGCTCGCCGCGACGTCCGCGTACGCGGCGGACCCCAAGCCCGGCACGGGTGTGGACACCGGCACGGCCGCCGCCCCGGCCGCGCCCGCGCAGGGTTCGGCCCCCGCCGGCGGCACCAGCGCCACCGCGCCGACGTCCGCCGACCAGCAGGCGCAGGCCGCCGCCGAGCCGCGGGGCAAGGTCATCTCGCGCCTCCCGCTCGCCATCCGCGAGAAGGCCACGTCCAACTCGCGCTCCCTGGGCGCGTTCCAGCCCGGCACCGTGATCTGGCTGCACTGCAAGGTCGTGGGCCAGAACGTCGAGGGCAACAACCTGTGGTACCGGCTGGGCAACGGCCGCCCGGGCTACGTGTCCGCGCGCTACGTCCAGAACCTGGCGGTCGTGCCGTACTGCAAGTGACGTCACCCGGGCCCGCGCCGAGCCGAAAAGCTCGGTGAGGGCACCCTTACAGTGACGCGTGGGTGAACTGCGGGGGAATTGTGGGTTCCTGGCCTTTGTGCAGGTGGGTGGGCGTGCCACCGCATGCTTAGCATGTCGGCGTCACGTACCGCTGCACCGATTCCCGGAGGTCCGGTGTGCCCGCCGAACCCGCACCCGAACCC
>NZ_JACEGK010000616.1:0-4337 GCF_056859195.1 Streptomyces sp. NH27 | reverse complement strand
AGGCAGGACGCGACCAGCACATCACCGAGCGATGACCATCGACCCGAGCAGAAGGGAGGACCCCCACGCGGCCGAAGGACCGGGCGGCGCGCTGGATCGGGGCGCCGCCCGCGCCCCGGGCCGGAGCACGGACCGCAACCCTAGGAACCGTTGCACCCGGCCCCCTTTGCCCACCCGCTGGGGTCAACGGCCCAGGAACGGGAGGGCATTGGCGGCCGGGGAGAGACGGCGTCGGCGGCGCGAGGGGCCTACCTCACTGGCCCAGCGGGGAGTCCGCGGGGATCGTGCCGAGCCGGCCGGCCTGGAAGTCGTCGAATGCCTGGGCGAGTTCGGCATGGGAGTTCATGACGAACGGGCCGTACTGCATCATCGGCTCGCGGATGGGGAGCCCGCCGAGCAGGACCACCTCGAAGTTCGCGCTGCGGGAGTCCTGCTTCTCGTCGGCGCGCAGGGTGAGGGAATCGCCCTTGCCGAAGACGACCGCCTGGCCGAGGTGGAAGGGGCGGGCCTCGGGTCCCGCGAAGCCGTGGCCGGCGAGGCCGTACGCGAGCGCGTTGAAGTCCGCGCGCCACGGCAGCGTGACGGTCGCACCCGGGTTCACCGAGAGGTGGATCATCGTGATCGGGGTGTGGGTCGCGCCCGGGCCCTGGTGCCCGGCGAGGTCCCCGGCGATCAGCCGGATGAGGGCGCCGCCGTCCTCGGAGGTGAGCAGTTTCAGGCCGCCCGCGCGGATGTCCTGGTACTTCGGCGGCATCATCTTGTCCGCCTTCGGGAGGTTCACCCAGAGCTGGAGCCCGTGGAAGAGGCCGCCGCTCATCACCAGGGACTCGGGCGGCGTCTCGATGTGCAGCAGCCCGGACCCGGCGGTCATCCACTGGGTGTCGCCGTTGGTGATGGTGCCGCCGCCGCCGTGGCTGTCCTGGTGCACGAAGGTGCCGTCCATGATGTACGTCACCGTCTCGAAGCCCCGGTGCGGGTGCCACGGGGTGCCCTTCGGCTCGCCCGCCGCGTAGTCCACCTCACCCATCTGGTCCATCAGGATGAACGGGTCCAGGTGGCGGTAGTCGATCCCGGCGAAGGCGCGGCGGACCGGGAAGCCCTCGCCCTCCAACCCGCTCGGCGCGGTGCTCACCGCGAGCGCGGACCTCGGCGTGCTCCCCTGCGCCGGGCTCACCCGGGGCAGGCTCAACGGGTTCTCTACGGTCACTGCGGGCATGACGGCCTCCTAGCGAATGCTCGGTTTCCAAAGTAGTTGAACTCTTAACATCTCGCAAGGCGTGAGCATTCCCGTACGTTCAGGCGTCAGATTCCGGCAGGTCAGGCGGGTCCGCGCAGGTGGATCACGTCAGTCCGGCAGGCCCGTTCACGGAGACCCGGCGGGCCCGCTCACGTATACGGGACCGCTACCCGTACATCCGCCGCATCGTGAAGTCCACCATCTGCTCGACCGCCTTCGCGTCGAACACCATCCGGTGCTGCCCGTCGATGTCGAGCACGAAGCCGTACCCGGTCGGGAGCAGGTCCAGCACCTCGGCCCCGGTGATCACGAAGTACTTCGACTCCTTGCCCGCGTACCGCCGCAGCTCCTTGAGCGAGGTGAACATCGGGATGACCGGCTGCTGGGTGTCGTGCAGCGCCAGGAACCCGGGGTTCTCGCCGCGCGGGCAGTACACCTTGGACGTGGCGAAGATCGCCTGGAAGTCCTCGGCCATCATCGCCCCGGTGGTGAACGCACGAACCGCGTCGGCCAGCGACGGCGGCGACGGCTCCGGGTACGCGGGGGACGGTTCCGGGTAGCCGGGCCCGCCCATCGGACCGCCGCCCATCGGGGAGCCCATGGGCGCACCCATCGGCGGACCCATCGGGCCGGCACCCATCTGACCGCCCGGCCCGCCATTCCCGCTCTGCTCGTAGCCGTACACGCGCCCAAGCGTATCGACCCGGGAGGGTGGGCAGCGAGGAACGGGCAACGAGGAAGGCGTCACATCGGGCCGGAGGGGGTTGCGCCTTATTACCGACCGGTAGCATCATTTCGGGTGAAGCCTTCTTCTTGACTGCGATACGGAGCCTCCGTCATGGGCCACTACAAGTCGAACCTCCGCGACATCGAGTTCAACCTCTTCGAGGTCCTGGGCCGCGACCAGGTCTACGGCACCGGTCCGTTCGCGGAGATGGACGTGGACACCGCGAAGGACATCCTGGGCGAGCTCGCCCGCCTCGCGGAGCACGACCTGGCCGAGTCGTTCGCCGACGCCGACCGCAACCCGCCGGTCTTCGACCCCGAGACCAGCACCGCGCCGATCCCCGAGTCGTTCAAGAAGAGCTACACGGCCTTCATGGACGCGGAGTACTGGCGGCTCGGCCTGCCCGAGGAGATCGGCGGCACCACCGCCCCCCGCTCCCTGATCTGGGCCTACGCGGAACTGGTGCTCGGCGCCAACCCGGCCGTGTGGATGTACTCCTCCGGCCCCGCCTTCGCCCGCATCCTCTTCGAGGAGGGCACCGAGGAGCAGAAGAAGATCGCGTCCATCGCGGTCGAGAAGCGGTGGGGCTCCACGATGGTGCTCACCGAGCCCGACGCGGGCTCCGACGTGGGCGCCGGCCGCACCAAGGCCGTCCGGCAGGAGGACGGCAGCTGGCACATCGAGGGCGTCAAGCGCTTCATCACCTCGGGCGAGCACGACATGACCGACAACATCATCCACTACGTGCTGGCCCGCCCCGAGGGCGCCGGACCCGGCACCAAGGGCCTGTCGCTGTTCATGGTGCCGAAGTTCGAGTTCGACTTCGTCACCGGCGAGTTGGGCGAGCGCAACGGCGTGTACGCCACGAACGTCGAGCACAAGATGGGCCTGAAGGCGTCCAACACCTGCGAGATGACCTTCGGCGACAAGCACCCCGCCAAGGGCTGGCTGATCGGCGACCGGCACGACGGCATCCGCCAGATGTTCCGGATCATCGAGTTCGCCCGCATGATGGTCGGCACCAAGGCGATCGCCACCCTCTCCACCGGCTACCTCAACGCGCTGGAATACGCGAAGGAGCGGGTCCAGGGCCCGGACCTGGCCCAGTTCACCGACAAGGCCGCGCCCAAGGTCAGCATCACCCACCACCCCGACGTACGCCGCTCGTTGATGACGCAGAAGGCGTACGCGGAGGGCATGCGCGCCCTCGTCCTCTACACCGCGACCGTCCAGGACGCCATCCAGGCCGCCGAGGCCCGCGGCGAGGACGCCAAGCAGCTCCACGGGCTCAACGACCTGCTGCTGCCGATCGTGAAGGGCTACGGCTCCGAGCGGTCCTACGAGCAACTCGCCCAGTCCCTGCAGACCTTCGGCGGCTCCGGATACCTCCAGGAGTACCCGATCGAGCAGTACATCCGGGATGCCAAGATCGACACCCTCTACGAGGGCACCACCGCGATCCAGGGCCAGGACTTCTTCTTCCGGAAGATCGTCCGCGACCAGGGGCAGGCGCTGACCGCGCTCAGCGAGGAGATCAGGAAGTTCCTCGCCGAGGCACCGGGCGGGGCGGAACTGGCCCCGGCCCGCGACCAGCTCGCGAAGTCCGCCGCCGACCTGGAGTCGATCGTCGGCACCATGCTCACCGACCTCGCGGCCACCGAACAGGACGTGCGCTCCATCTACAAGGTGGGGCTGAACGCCACCCGGCTGCTGCTCGCCTCCGGCGACGTCGTCACCGGCTACCTGCTGCTGCGCGGCGCCGCGGTGGCCGCGGAGAAGCTGCCGACGGCGACGGCGAAGGACCAGGCGTTCTACGCGGGCAAGGTCGCGGCGGCGAAGTTCTTCGCGGCCACGATCCTGCCGGAGGTCGGCACCGCGCGGACGCTGGCCGAGGCGGTCACGCTCGACGTCATGGACCTGGCGGAAGAGGCGTTCTGACCGAGGCCCGGCAGATGTGCCGTCGCCCTTCCGGGGCGGCGGCACACCGTCGTACGGGCGCACACCGTCGTGCGGCGCCGAACCGCCAGGGGGACCGAACCGCCAGAGGCGAGCGAACCGCCGAGTAGGGCCGAAACCGAGCCGAAACTAAGCTGCTGCCATGACCTCTCAGCACCCTGCGTTCGACCGCGGGCACACCGACGACCTGGCCGCTTTCGTACGATCCGCGCCCTCTCCGTACCACGCGGCAGCCTCCGTGGCCGAGCGGCTGGACGCGGCCGGATTCCGCCGGGTCGAGGAGACCCAGCGATGGGAGGACGGCACCGGCGGCGGCAGCGGCGGGCGGTACGTGGTGCGCGGCGGCGCCGTCGTCGCCTGGTACGTGCCCGAGGGCGCCGCGCCGCACACCCCGTTCCGCGTGGTCGGCGCGCACAC
>NZ_JACEGK010000615.1:0-4340 GCF_056859195.1 Streptomyces sp. NH27 | reverse complement strand
CCCCCCCCCAGGCCGCGCCCCCGGTCCCGTACCGCCTCGGTGACCCGGGCCACACGAGGCCGCGTCATCGCCGCGCGCGGCGCGCGATAGCCTGGCCAGTGGCTCTCTTGACGCCGAGAGATCCACGTTCGGGGCCGCTCGGGCCACTGCCGGGGCGACCGACCACCCGCCAGTACCACCCGCAGCAGAAGGCCAGGAGAAGGCAATGACTCGCACTCCCGTCAACGTCACCGTCACCGGAGCGGCCGGCCAGATCGGCTACGCCCTCCTCTTCCGTATCGCCTCGGGCCACCTGCTCGGCGCGGACGTGCCGGTGAAGCTCAGGCTGCTGGAGATCCCGCAGGGCCTCAAGGCCGCCGAGGGCACCGCCATGGAGCTGGACGACGCCGCCTTCCCGCTGCTGCGCGGCATCGACATCTCCGACGACCCGAACGTGGCGTTCGACGGTGCGAACGTGGCGCTGCTGGTCGGCGCCCGCCCCCGTACCAAGGGCATGGAGCGCGGCGACCTGCTGGAGGCCAACGGCGGGATCTTCAAGCCGCAGGGCAAGGCGATCAACGACCACGCGGCCGACGACATCAAGGTCCTGGTCGTCGGCAACCCGGCGAACACCAACGCGCTGATCGCGAAGTCCGCGGCCCCCGACGTACCCGCGGACCGCTTCACCGCGATGACCCGGCTGGACCACAACCGCGCGCTCGGCCAGCTCGCGAAGAAGACCGGTGCCGCCGTCGCGGACATCAAGCGCGTCACCATCTGGGGCAACCACTCCGCGACCCAGTACCCGGACGTCTTCCACGCGGAGATCGCCGGCAAGAACGCCGCCGAGGTGATCAACGACGAGCAGTGGCTCGCCGACACCTTCATCCCGACCGTCGCCAAGCGCGGCGCGGCGATCATCGAGGCCCGCGGCGCCTCCTCCGCCGCCTCGGCCGCCTCCGCGGCCCTGGACCACGTCCACACCTGGGTGAACGGCACCGCCGACGGCGACTGGACCTCCATGGGCATCGTCTCCGACGGCTCCTACGACGTCCCGGCCGGTCTGATCTCCTCCTTCCCGGTCACCACCAAGGACGGCTCGTTCGAGATCGTCCAGGGCCTCGACATCAACGCCTTCTCGCGGCCGCGCATCGACGCGTCCGTCAAGGAGTTGACGGAGGAGCGCGACGCGGTCCGCGCCCTCGGCCTGATCTGATCCACCCGGGCCCGCGTTCGGGCCCAGCGGTCCCGCGACGGCCCCGCCACTCACCCCGGTGAGCGGCGGGGCCGTACGCATCTGCCCCATGGCGCTGTCGGGTTGGTCACATCGCAGTGGCGGTGCGGGGGGAATGGCCCCCAAATGCCCTCCCCGAATGTGGAGATGAAGTGAAGGAACGCTGTGAGGTCGTGAGCTGACTGCAACCCGGCGGGGGTTTGGTGGGTCTCAGTGGACGTTCCTGCCAGGTGTGTTCCGTTCGAGGTTGCGGGGAAGTGCGTATGACCAGGTCCTCCAGTGGTTCGCGGAGGCATGGCGCTGGGCGGCCGGGGGGCGGCGCCGCGCCCGGGGCCGGCATGGCGCCGGTGGCGGATGCGCCGGGACCGGCCGCGGGCGGGCGCGCCGCGGCGCGCAGGAACCAGCGGAAGCAGGGCAAGCGGGGCGGCCGCCGGGCCCTGAAGATCATCGGCCTGACCATGGGCTTCGTGCTGCTGCTCGGCTGTGGCGCCGCCGCCTACGCGTATTTCAAGCTGAGCGGCAACATCAAGTCCGACGACCTGTCCGCGAACGGCAAGAACGGCGCCGGTCACGAGAAACCGGACGCGT
The DNA here is from genome assembly GCF_056859195.1 of Streptomyces sp. NH27. Taxonomy (NCBI): domain Bacteria; kingdom Bacillati; phylum Actinomycetota; class Actinomycetes; order Kitasatosporales; family Streptomycetaceae; genus Streptomyces; species Streptomyces sp. NH27. The sequence goes on along the minus strand of NZ_JACEGK010000615.1, from coordinate 2,539 downwards.
TCGGCCGCACCCCGATCAACCTTCTGGTGATCGGGTCGGACGCACGCGCCAAGGCGGGCGACAAGAAGCTCGGCGGCGCGGCCGACTCGAGCGGCGCCCGTGCCGACGTGGAGATGGTGGTGCACATATCCGCCGACCGCTCCAACGCGACCGTGATGAGCATCCCCCGTGATCTGGACTCCAGTTGGGGCAGTTGCCACGACGACGGCCACCCCAGCACGGGCCCGCAGACCGACCAGAAGATCAACGCGGCGCTCAACGGCGGCCCGGGATGCAGCGTGGACGCCGTGCACCAGCTCACCGGGATACCCATCGACCACTTCATGATGGTCGACTTCGAGGGGGTGGTGAAGATGTCCAACGCGGTCGGCGGGGTCCCGATCTGCGTCGACAACAACGTCTACGACCCCTACAGCCACCTGAAGTTGAAGAAGGGCGACCATGTGCTCAAGGGCGACGCGGCCCTGGAGTTCCTGCGCACCCGGCACGGCTTCGGCGACTCCAGCGACAGCCGCGGCCGCACCGTCGCGCAGCACCTCTACCTCAACTCGCTGGTCGGCACCCTCAAGAGCCACGGCACGCTGAGCAGTCCGACGAAGCTGTGGAAACTCGCCAACGCCGCCACCTCCGCACTGACCGTGGACAACGCGCTGAACTCGCCGAGCAAGCTGATCGGCCTCTCGAACGACCTCAACAAGGTCCCGCAGAACCGGATCACCTACGCCACCATGCAGACGTACGACACCAAGGTGAACGGCGTCGACGAGACGCTGATCAGCAAGCCGGGCGCGCCCGCGCTGTTCCACACCATCATCGACGACCAGTCGCTCACCACGGCCGGCGGGAAGGCGAAGCCGTCCACCACGCCCACCGTGGCGCCCGGCACCATCGCCGTGCAGGTGCAGAACGGCTCGCAGGCCGGCGGCCGGGCCGCCGCGATCGCGCAGGAACTGATCGGCAAGGGCTTCAGCCCGCAGACCAGTTCCGGCGACGGCCCGCACGCCACCACGACGTCGCTCACCTACCCGGCAGGCGACCAGGCGCAGGCCCGGACCGTCGCCAAGGCACTCGGGCTGCCGGCGAAGGCGGTCAAGCAGGGCACCGGTGACGGGATCGTGCTGCTGCTCGGCACCGACTGGACCACCGGAAGCGTGTACCCGGGCGGCAAGGCCGGTTCGACGCCCGGCGACACCAAGCAGGCCCTCGACGGCGCCAACTCCAAACTCAGCAAGTGCGCGCAGGTCAGCAGGTTCGACGACGTCATCGGACTGGACGCGGCCGGCCGGCCCACCTCTTCCGATCACACGTACGGCAGCACCTCGCCGAGCCACGCCTACGAGTTGAGCCCGAACATCAAGGACTCGGCGCCGTAAGGGTGTTGGGGCGACGAGGGTCGGGTCCGGGTCAGCCGCAGAACTCCGCCAGCACCTCGCACAGCAGGTCCAGCGCTCCGCCGAACGCGTGGTCGGGCGGGGTCGCGTAGCCGATCACCAGCGCGGGGCGGGCGGCGCGGGCGCCCAGCAGCTCCAAGCCGCCCAGCGCCAGCCCGCGTTGCCGGGCACGGTCGATCAGTGCCTCCAACGGGCCTGCCGTCGGCGGCAGTTCGACGACGGCGTGCAGTCCGGCGGCGATGCCGGAGACCCGTACCGACGGCACCCGCTCGCCGAGCGCGGCCACCAGCCGGTCCCGGCGGGCCCGGTAGCGCAGCCGCATCCGCCGCACGTGCCGGTCATGGGCGCCGGACCCGATGAACTCCGCCAGCGTCAACTGGTCGAGCACCGGCGAGTGGTGGTCGGCCATCCGCTTCTCCCGGACCACCGCGTCCATCAGGTGCGGCGGCACCGCGATCCACGCCAGCCGCAACCCGGGCGCCAGGCTCTTGCTCGCGGTGCCGGCGTACACGACGTGCTCGGGCGCCAGGCTCTGGAGGGCGCCGACGGGCTGCCGGTCGTAGCGGAACTCACCGTCGTAGTCGTCCTCGAGGATCAGCCCGCCCGTGGCCCGGGCCCAGTCCACGACCGCGGTACGGCGCGCGGGCGACAGCGGGACGCCGGTCGGGAACTGGTGCGCGGGCGTGAGCAGCACCGCGTCCGAGGCGCCGTCGAGCAGCTCCACCCGGGCGCCGTCGTCGTCCAGCGGCAGCGGCACGGTCTCGAGTCCGGCCGCCCGCAGCAGCGTGCGGGTGTCGGGGAAGCCCAGCTCCTCCACCGCGATACGGCGCCCGCCGCGGGCGTGCAGCACCCGCGCGAGCAGGCCGATCGCCTGGACGAAGCCGGTGCAGACCACCAGCAGTTCGGGGTCGGCCCGCACGCCCCGCACCCGGGCCAGATACGCCGCGAGCGCGTTCCGCAGCTCGGGCCGCCCGCGCGGATCGGAGTACCCGAACGCCTCGCTCGGCGCCGCGGTCAGTGCCCGTCGGGCGGCGGCGCCCCAGGCGGCCCGCGGGAAGGCGGAGACGTCCGGCGAGCCGGGCCACAGCGAGTACGGCAGCCGCACCGCGTCCGGCACCATCCCGGGCGGCGTCCCCGCGGTGCGCGCC
>NZ_JACEGK010000614.1:0-4382 GCF_056859195.1 Streptomyces sp. NH27 | reverse complement strand
CGGTGGGCACCCGGGAACGGCTTGTGATCGGGATCACGCAGGTGGCGGGCGTGTCGCGGTGGCGGAACGGGAACCAGCGCGCGCGGCGCGGACGTCATCGGGAGTGTGCGGCACGACGGCTTCGTCTTCAAGGTGCGCGCGGCCGGGCTGTTGCTCACCGCCGCGTATCTGGTGTTGATCGGGTGGATGCTGCTGCGGCCGCATTACGTGGCCTGGGTGTCGGCGCCCAACCTCCGACCGTTCGACACGATCCGCGACGATCTCGCGATGAGCCCGGTCGAGGCCGCCCGGCGGCTCGGCGCGGGACTGGGGTTGCTGGCACCGCTCGGCGTCCTGCTGCCCATGGCCGGCGGACGAGCGGAGGCGTCGGGCCTCGCGTCCTTCGTACGTACGGTCTTCGCCGGCCTGATGGTGTCGATGCTGCTCGAGTTCACCCAGACCATGGTCCCCGGGCAGATCTTCGACGTGGACGCGCTGATCCTCAACACGCTGGGCGTCGCGCTCGCCCACCTGCTGGTCGTCCCCGCGGCCAGACGCCGCCTCCTGCGCACGGCCGAACCGATCCCCCCGGCACGGGAACCCCTACCGGCGAGCGTGCCCTGACCCACCCGGGTCCGCGAAGGCCCTCGGGAAACACAGGCCCCCACGCCCCTTGGTCGTGGAGAACCGCGCGCGACCGTCCACCGGCGGGTGGTCCCGCAACCGGCGGAACGGGGCACCCCGGTGGGTCGGGGGCGCCCCGATAATGCGGTCAGCCTCCGATGGGGAGCCCGCCGATCAGGCCGGTGGCCGGGCCGAGCGAGTTGCCCGAGAGGTGGTTGTCCGACGGCAGCAGGTTGCCGGCCGAACCGGTCGGCAGCGCGGACGTCCCGTTGCTGAGCGCGGTCTGCGCACCGGCCACCGTGGAGGTGGCGCCGGGCAGCAGGTTGGCGGCCGAGCCGACCGGCGCGAGGGCGTCGCTCGACTGCACCAGGCCGGCGGCGGAGGCGGTGCCGGCCGCAGCCGCGGTGACTGCCAGGCCGAGGACGGCGGTCGTGAGGGTCTTCTTGGTGAAGGTCTGCATGACGACGGAACGTAGCCATCGGAACGCACCGGGTGCAACCGGCGTGGCGCGGCCGTGACCCCGTCTCCGGCCGGGGCCGCGCCATCGTCCCGATCAGCCCCGCGCGGCGGCAGAGGCACTGGCCACAGGCGGTACGGCGACGCCCGGGGCGAACAGCCACTCGGCCTTCAACTCGGCGTAACCGGGCTTGATCACCTCGTTGATCATGGCGAGTCGTTCGTCAAAAGGGATGAACGCGGACTTCATCGCGTTGACGGTGAACCACTGCATGTCGTCGAAGGTGTAGCCGAACGCCTCGATCAGGTGGGCGAACTCCTGGCTCATGCTGGTCCCGGACATCAGCCGGTTGTCGGTGTTGACGGTGACCCTGAAGTGCAGTCGCCGCAGCAGTCCGATCGGGTGCTCCCGGTAGGAGGAGGCCGCGCCGGTCTGCAGGTTGGAGGTGGGGCACATCTCCAGCGGCACCCGCTTGTCGCGGACGTAGGAGGCGAGCCGGCCGAGGTGCACGCCGTCGTCGTCGACGGTGATGTCGTCGATGATCCGCACCCCGTGGCCGAGCCGGTCCGCGCCGCACCACTGCAGGGCCTGCCAGATCGACGGCAGGCCGAACGCCTCGCCGGCGTGGATGGTGAAGTGGTTGTTCTCGCGCTTGAGGTAGTCGAACGCGTCCAGGTGCCGGGTGGGCGGGAACCCCGCCTCGGCGCCGGCGATGTCGAAGCCGACGACGCCCAGGTCCCGGTAGCGGTTGGCGAGTTCGGCGATCTCCTGGGAGCGGGCGGCGTGCCGCATCGCGGTGAGCAGGGCGCCGACCCTGATCCGGTTGCCGTCCTCGCGGGCGCGCCGCTCGCCTTCGCGGAAGCCCTCGTTGACCGCCTCGACGACCTCCTCCAGGGTGAGCCCGCCCTCCAGGTGCTGCTCGGGGGCGTACCGCACCTCGGCGTAGACCACGCCGTCGGCGGCCAGGTCCTCGGCGCACTCGGCGGCGACCCGGACCAGCGCGTCGCGGGTCTGCATCACCGCGCAGGTGTGCGCGAAGGTCTCCAGATAGCGTTCCAGGGAACCGGAGTCGGCCGCCTCGCGGAACCACCGGCCGAGCTTGTCCGGATCGGTCTCGGGCAACGCTTCGTATCCGGTCGCTCGCGCGATGTCCACGATCGTGCCGGGGCGCAGCCCACCGTCGAGATGGTCGTGGAGCAGGACTTTCGGGGCACGGCGGATCTGCTCCCCCGCGGGGAGGTTCGGTGTGGCGTTCTCCATTCCCGAACGATAGCCCCTACGCGCGTAGATATCGCGTCCGGACCAACTATTTTCCGCTTGGCCATCGAACGCACACCCTCCTGTCTGCCATCGTTGCGCCATGGCTTCGCAAGCATTACCGGCGCGTGGCGCGCGACTCGGGCGGCAGGTCGCGCCCGGTCTCGTGCCCCGGCAGCGTGAGCAGCGTGCCGAAGTGCCGACCGTGCGCGCGGTGGTGCTCGCGCTGCCGGGCGGCAACGCGCTGAGCACCCGCCGGCGTTCACCGGTGGCCGCCGCCGCGATGTGGTCGCTGGCCCGGCACCTCGTACGGGCCGGCGCGGCCGACGGGGTGGCGGCACACGTCGTGCACTACCGCTTCCGCGGCTGGAACGGCGGTCACGCGCACCCCGCGCAGGACACGGAGTGGGCGGTCGGCGAGGCGGTACGGCGCTACGGCGACGTGCCCATATGCCTGGTCGGCCTCGACATGGGCGCGCGGGCGGCGCTGCACGCAGCCGGGCACTCCGCCGTGCGTTCCGTCGTCGCGCTCGCACCCTGGCTGCCGGAGGGGCCCGAGCCGGAGCCGGTCAAGCAGCTCAACGGGCGGCAGGTGCTGATCGTGCACGGCACCGACGACACCACGACCGACCCGGAGTTGTCCTACGAGCTCGCCGAGCGGGCGAAGAAGGTCAATCGTGAGGTGTGCAGGTTCGAGGTGCACACCGACGGGCACGGGTTGCACCAGCACCGGCCGGAAGTCTTCGCCCTCACCGCGGACTTCGTCCTCGGCTCCCTCCTGGAGCGCCCTTTCGCCCGCCCCGTCGCCGACGCCCTCGCGGCTCCCCCGCCACTGGGCTTGCGGATGCCCTTGGCCGCCGGCTTCGGCCGCTCCCTCCGGGGGTAGGGCGCCCGGACCCGCCCGGGCGGCCCCTTTCCGCTCGTTGCGGGACCCGGCGGCCCACGGTGGCGGGGGCGCGGGTCCTTCCGCGAAGGCACCGTCACCCCCAACGGGGTCACGTTTCACCCGGGCTGTGCCCTGTCTGCCAGGAACAGCGCGAGCGGGCCGGCCGGCAGGAGAAAACGGCCGTGCTCGGCGGTGTGCAGGGCCTCGTCCATGGGCCACCAGGCGAGTTTGAAGTCCTGTTCCGTGGGCGTGAGTTGCTGCGGTCCGCAGGTCAGGTCGCGAGCCTCGTAGAGATGGACCGGGCGGACGAGGAGAGCACGAGGGCGAAGGAGCCGAGTGGTCGCCAGGCCGTGGCGATCACGCCGGATTCCTCGCGCAGTTCGCGTCGCGCGCACTCCTCGGGACTCTCGCCGGATTCCCTCCGGCCGCCCGGGAGAAAGAGGTAGTCACCTCCATGTTCGGGGAAGTGGGCGCTGAGGACGGCTACGAGGCCGTCGGCGTCACGGGCGACGACGACCGTGGCGTCGCGGGTCGGCCCGCGGTCGGGCTGGGTTACCGCGCGCAGCGCGTCGGGATCGCGAACCGTCGAGTCGTCAATAGCAGTCATCCGATTACCTACTTCTGTACGGAGGTTGGTGCTTGTGCTGCCACCTCGGTCCGGGGGCAGCGAGGACGTTAGCCAGGGCTCCTCGCCTCGCGGGCTGACACGCGCTACCCGGAAGGGTGGCCTGCGGAGTTCGACTGAACACCTCGCCCGGTGACCGACCCCGGGCATATCCGGTGGGGATCACGGGGCGGGTTGGCTGGCGATGGTGAGTCCGAGGACGATGCCGATGACCAGGGCGAGGGCGGTGAGCACGGCGATGCCGGTCCAACCGGCGATGAGGGCGATCTTCCATTGGCGGATCACGTGATACCCCCGGCGGTCACGTTGGTGTCGCCGCTCGCGGAGCGGTTGCAGTCGTGCGGCTTCGGCGGGTGGTGGGTGGTCCAGTCGGTGCGCGCGTGGATCAGGGCGGGGATGGTGCCGTGGTCGAGGCGGTCGGCCAGCCTGCGGAGTCCGTGCGCGAGATGGGCGAGTTCCTCGGGGCCGAGGTCGGTGAGCCAGAACTCCCCGGCCAGGCGCAGATTCACCACAGGGACGCGGGCTTCGGGGACGGTCGCGAAGGGGTTGCAGTC
>NZ_JACEGK010000613.1:0-4385 GCF_056859195.1 Streptomyces sp. NH27 | reverse complement strand
CACCGGCGCTGCCGGGACCGCCGGGACCGCCCGCGCCACCGGGCGGCGGAGAGCCGTAACCACCGCCGCCACCGGCCCCGTTCTGCCCATCCCAAGACACCGCGAACTCCCCCACCCTCGGTCATTGTCGACATCGCCGAATCGCTGAGCGCAGCATGATCGCGCCCGCGTGTGGCCGGAGCCTATGCGCACGGCCCGCTTCCTGCCCGTGAATATGAAGATTACGCCGGTGGTCCGCCGGTTCCCGTCCGGCACGACTTTTCCGTCCGGCCATGGCGGTGGCTCGAAATGATCGTTGGCGGACGACCCGTCGGTACGGTGAATATGCCAAGAACACAGCCGTGAGGGGACCACCGGCCCATGCCCGTCGACGCCCTGGACGCCCGTATCCTGCGGCTGCTCCTCCAGCAGCCGCGTACCAGCGTCCGTGAGTACGCCCGCATCCTCGGCGTCGCCCGCGGCACCCTCCAGGCGCGGCTGGACCGCATGGAGCGCGAGGGTGTGATCACCGCCGCCGGCCCGAGGGTCTCCCCCACGGCGCTCGGCCACCCGGTGCTGGCGTTCGTACGGATCGAGGTCGCGCAGGGCCATCTCGACGAGATCGGCACCGAGTTGGCAGTGGTGCCCGAGATCATCGAGGCGTTCTCGATCACCGGCGGCGGCGACCTGCTCGCCCGGGTGGTGGCCCGCGACAACTCGCATCTGGAGGACATCATCCAGCGGCTGATACGGCTGCCGGGGGTGGTCAGGACCCGCACCGAGATCGCGCTGCGGGAGCGCGTCGCCGAGCGGCTCCTGCCGCTGGTGGAGACGGTGGAGCGTGCGGCCGAACGGCAACGGGCCACCGAACCGCGGCTGCCGGAAGGGCCGGAGGCGGGCGAACCGGAAGGCGCGCAGGCGGGCGAACCGGCCGCCCCGGCGACGGCCGGGGCGGGTACGGACGTGTCCACGGACGCGGGCGCACCGGCGTCAACTCCGGCCGGCCTCCCGCCCTCGCCCGCACCCGGCGCCCCTGCGGGGCCGTGGCCGCAAGGCGGGCGGCACGGCGGCGCAGCCTCCCACCCGCCCGCGGCTCAGCGCGCCGCCAGGTAGTCCTTCGCCTCCTGGGACGCCTTGGACAGCGACCCGGCATCGAACGGCGGCTGCGGGTCGTACTCGATGAAGAGTTGGAACGCCTCGGCGGCGACCCGGCCCGCGGCGAGTTCGGCGAGCCGCAGCGCCATGTCGATCCCGGAGGACGCGCCTGCCGAGGTGATGATCCCACCGGGCTGCTCCACCACCCGCTGCTCGGTGTAGGTGGCCCCGAAGGACTCCAGCCTCCTGGCCGCGCCCCAGTGGGTGGTGGCCGTGAGCCCGTCCAGCAGCCCGGCGGCGCCCAGCAGCAGCGAGCCGGTGCACACCGACGTGGTCCACGTGGTGGTGGCGTGGATGCGGCGGATCCAGTCGAGCAGCGCCTCGTTGCCGAGGTTGTGGGACGCGACGGGGTCGCCGGGCACGAGCAGCACGTCGGCCGACGTCGTCGCGTCGAGTGTCGCGGACGGAATCACGTTCAGCCAGCCGGCGTCGTCGGTGACCGGGGCGGTGGACTGGGCCGCGAAGACCACCTCGGCGCCGGGCAGCATCCGCAGCAACTCGTAGGGGCCGATGGCGTCGAGCGAGGTGAAGCCGTTGAAGACCAGAATGACGATTCGCACGGGTGAAGCCTTTCCGGAGTGATCGTTTTCGGGCGTGTCCGACGCGCTCCGGACCTCTGCGGGCCGGCGCGTGTCGTTGTGCGGGTGTGTCGGTTTGTCGACCTGGCACGCGGTCGGTTCGTCGACCCACGGGTCCGGAGGGCCGGGTGGACCGGGAGCGGACCGGGAGTGCCGGGAATGGCGGCAAGGACAGGCTGGTGACGATTCCGGCCACCGTCGGCGGATCGGGAAATCATCTACGCGCGTCCGCCCTCTGGCGGACGCGCGTAGAAGCGCGCATCATTGCCGTGCCCCACTGCACTGCCGACTCATCTTTCCCACCCGGCACAGCCGGAGGCGCCCGCTCCCGGGCCCCGCACGTGCGCAGCGCCGCGTCGCGTGCGGCTCCACGGGACACCACGGGCACGTTGCAGACCGTACGTGGCAGACCGCAGAACGCAGACCGCAATCCCGCACATCGCACATCGCACATCGCTTCTCGCTTCTCGCTTCTCGCACCGAGCACGTCGCATGTCGTACGTCGCGCACCGCACTTCGGCCGCACGCCCCGACGTTCCGGACCGCATCACACCCGCACCGGCGCCTCGCACCCGCACTGCACCCGCACCCCGAGCACCCCCATAAACCCACTTGTCATGCACAGACCATCCCATCAGCGAAGGGAAACCGACATGGCTTGCGGATCGACCAGCCTCTGGGCAGGTGAGACCTCCTGGTTCTGCTGCGGCAGTTCCTGGGGGCCCTGCGGCAGCGCCGGCACCGGCGCCTGCGGCACCTGCCAGTCCAGTTCCAACCAGGCCGCCTGGCCCTACGCCAGCCAGGCGTGCTTCAACATCACCCGGCCCGACCTGTGCGGCGAGGGCCTCCCGCAGCGCGGCTGCGGCTCGGTGATGAACGTCAAACACCAGTGCTCCGGCGCCCAGGTCTGCGTCACGATCGCCGACTGCGGCCCGAGTACCCAGAGCTTCTGCGGCGAGGCCACCTGCTGCAACGGCGCCTGCCGCACCAACCGCGTGATCGACCTGACCCCGGCGGCCTTCTCCGCCATCGGGAGTCTCAGCTCCGGCCTGCTGCCGGTCTACATCTACGAGTGACCCGACCCGGCAGGAGGAGCACCGACATGAGCAACCGCCAGGACCCCAGGGCCCGTTCCGGCTTCGACCGCAGACGCTTCCTGACCACCGCCGCGCTCGGCGGCGCCACCATCGTGGGCGCATCGGCGCTCGGCGGACTCGACGCGGACGCCGCGTTCGCCGCTCCGTCCCCCTCCCTCGACCCCGCGATCGCCAAGTCCGCCTTCGCCGAGGGCCGGATCACCGCCATCAAGGGGACCGTGCTCGAAGTGGCCGGCTCGTACGGCGACCGGCACCTGATCCAGCTCACCAACGCCACCAGCGTCTGGAAGCTGCGCGCCACCACCGCCGAGGCGATCGAGGTCGGCGACGGCCTGTACGCGCGGGGCGTCGACATGCCCGACGGCACGATCGCCGCGGACGCGGTGTGGGTGAACATCGTGAACCTGTTCTGCACGGTCCGGGGCATCGCCAAGGACCGCCTGCACCTCACACACGGCGACGGCAACCACGCCGTGGTGGGCCGGATCGTGCCCGAGACGACCACCGCGTCCTACCTCGGCGGATCGCTCACGCCGGACCTGTCCCGGGTGCGGATCGGGCAGTCGGCGCAGGTGCTCGGCGCCTGGCGGCCCGCGGACGACTCGGTGGACATCGCCCGCGTCACGGTCGGCCATTGAGGAGCGGCGCGATGATCCTGGACCTCGCTCCCCTGGTGTGCGGGGTGCTGCTCGCGGTGACCGGCGCGGCGAAGCTGCTGGGCCGGCGCACCGCGCAGGTGGCGGCGAACACCGTGCTGGTGCGGGTGCTCGGCAACGGCCACCGGGCGGCGTTCGCGCTGCGCGCGGTGGGAGCCGTCGAACTCGTCGTGGCCGCGGGCCTGTTGGCCTTCCCGACCGCGGTCCTGCCCGGCGCGGCCACCGCGTTGCTCGGCGCGGGCTTCACCTGCTACCTCGGCTATGCGAAGTCGACCGCGCCGCAGTCCTCCTGCGGATGCAGCGCCCGTGACGAGGGCCCGATCGGCGCGCGCTCCTTCGCGCGGGCCGGCGTGGTGCTGGTCGGCGGGGTAGCCGCGGCCCTCGCGGGCACCGCCTGGTGGTCGCGGCTGGTCCGGGACCCGGGCTGGTCGGTGCTGGTGATCGCGGTGGCCGCGGCGGGCCTGCTCGCCCTGTCCACCGACCTGGACCGGGTGTGGATGCCGCTGCGGCGGCTGCGGCTGCGGGTCTTCGGCACTCCGCTGCCGGCCGGCCCGGGCGGACAGGTGACCGTCGAGGCGTCGGTCCAGTTGCTGGAGCGCTCGCTGGCCTGGCAGGCGTCGGCGCCGATCGTCCGTTCCGCGCTCCTGGACTCCTGGGACGACGAGGGCTGGCGGGTGCTGCGGTTCGCCGGCGTGCACCACGACGTCGGCGGCGCGCGGCCGGTGAACGTGCTGTTCGCGCTGGACGGCCAGGCGACCACCGAAGCGAACCCGAGCCCCGCGGTGCGGGTGTCGGTGATCGACGACCGCACCCAGGAGGTCGTGCCGGTCGATCTGCTGGAGCTGTCCGGGCTGCACCGGCCGCTGCGGATGGCCTGACCTGCCGGACGAACGACCGGGGTGGCCGCTCTCGGTGGAGAG
>NZ_JACEGK010000612.1:0-4394 GCF_056859195.1 Streptomyces sp. NH27 | reverse complement strand
CTTCTACGCGCCGCTGGAGACCACCCGCGACCGCGGTGAGATCTACCGTCCCGAGCGGGTACCGGACGACTGGACCGAGACCGAGTCCGGCGTCTGGACGATGTGGCACCGGGGCAAGCAACTTCGCGGTGTCGAGGACGGCTGGAAGGTGCACGTGTCCGCGCGACCCGGCCGCCAGCAGTACGTCCTCGACACCGTCGCCGCCATCTGCTTCGAACAGGACATCGCCTTCAAGCACCTGTCCAGCCGGCTGTTCTACTGGTGGACGCACCAGAAGCAGGCGGTCCGGCAGCAGAGCGGAAAGTTCGTCGCCGCCTACCCCACCAGCGTCCCCGCCGCCCGCGACCTCATGGAGCTCCTGCGCGCCGAACTCGCTGACGAGGAAGGCCCGTTCATCCTCACCGACCGGCGCTACCGGGACTCGCGCACCGTCCACTACCGGTACGGCGCCTTCGCGCCGCGCGAGCGGGTCAACGCCGACGGCACGCGCACCCTGCTGGTCCGCGGAGCCGACGGCGAGCTGGAGGAGGACCGCCGCGGCGTGTCCTTCCACCTCCCGGCCGGCATGACCGACCCCTTCGTCGCGAAACGTCCCGCCACCGCGAAGGCGGCCCGCAGGACGGGGCCGGTGCGCTTCCACGGGTACGTCTTCGAGGAGGCCCTGCAGTTCACCAACTCCGGTGGCGCCTACCGCGGCCTGGAGCAGGCCACCGGCCGCCAGGTCTTCATCAAGGAGGCCCGCGCACACACCGGCGTCGGCCACGGCGAGGCCACCGCACCCGACCAACTCCGCGCCGAATGGGAGACGTTGACCGCACTCCACGAATCGGCACCCGGCCTGGCCCCCCAGCCGCTGGCCTACTTCCGCGAGTGGGAACACGACTTCCTCGTCACCGAGTTCATCGAGGGCGACACGCTCCAGCGCTGGATGGTCGCCAACCACGCGATGCTCGGCGTAGGCCGCCGCCCGCACGAGTACGGCGACTACTACGTCCGGTCCGAGAAGCTGCTCGCGCGGATCGAGAGCGCGCTGGACCGGCTGCACGCGGCCGGCTACCTCTTCGTCGACGTCAGCCCCGGCAACGTGATGGTCGGCGACGACGACAGCGTCAGGCTGGTCGACTTCGAGGCCGCCCAGCGCTCGGACAGCGAGGACATCCTGGTGATGGGCACGCCGGGCTACGCGCCGCCCGCAGACCTCGTCGGCGACGACCTGCTGATCCACGACGAGTACGGGCTGGCCGGCCTCGCCCTGCTGCTGGTCGGGCCCTACCACCAGGTGGCACAGCGCAACCCCGACACCCTGACGCACCTGCGCAGCGAACTGCTGGAGCGGGCGCCGCTGCCGGAACCGCTGTGGCGCAAGGCCGTCAGATTCCACCAGCCGCGCGCCGCGGTGGAGGGCGTCGCCTCCCTCCCGTCGCCCGAGGAGGTGGCCGCCGACCCGCTGCGGCACCTCGCCGAGCTGCGCGACCGCACCGCGGACGCGCTGGTCGCCATGGCCGACCCGGCCCACCCCGACCGGGTGTTCCCCACCATCGCCGACGGCTACCGCAGCAACACCCAGTGCCTCGCCTACGGTTCCGCGGGCGTCCTGCACGCCCTCGGCCGGGCCGGCCGGGCCTTGCCGCAGGGGGCGCTGGAGCGGCTGCGCGACGACACGCTCGGCGGCGTCGAGCGCCTGGCCCCCGGGCTGTTCGCCGGCACCGCGGGCATCGCCTGGGTGCTCGCCGACCACGGCATGCTGGACGAGGCGCGGGACCTGCTCGCCGCCGCGGACCGCCACCCCCTCATCACCTCCGGCGCGTCGGCGACGCTCTTCGGCGGCTCCTCCGGTGTCGCCCTCGCCCACCTCGCGATGTACGGCCACACCCACGACGAGTCGCACCTCGACCGGGCCCTGGAGCTGGCGGCGGCGCTGCCGTCCGACGCCGACCTCACGCCGTGCCTCGGCCCCGACGACGCCACCGGCCTCATGCACGGCCGGACCGGCATCGCCCTGATGCTCCAGCAACTCGCCGCAGTCACCGGGTCGGCCGACGGGTTGAGCCGCGGCGTACAGCTGCTGCACGCCGAACTCGACCGCGCCAGCGACCCCGAGGCGCCCGGCCTGGCCTTCCCGGTCTCCGCCACCGACGACCGCAGCCTGCCGTACCTCTACTGCGGCTCCGCCTCCATGGCGCACGCCGTCGTCCGCTACGTGCGGGTGGTGGACGACGACCGGCTCACGGAGGCGATGCCGCGCCTGCTGCTGCCGACACGCACCACGTACACCGTGATGTCCGGGCTGTACCAGGGCCTGGCCGGCCTCGGTTTCGGCCTCGCGGAGTACGCGGAGGCGACGGGCGACGAAGCGGCCAGGGCCGACGCGATCCGCAACGCGCGGGGACTGTTCAAGTTCGCCGTACCGCACGAGACCGGCGTCCGCTTCCTCGGCGACCAGCTCATGCGGTTCAGCGCCGACCTGTGGAGCGGCTCGGCCGGTGTGCTGCTCTTCCTGACGCAGCTGCTGGACCCCGCGCCCGACCCGCTGTTCACCGTGGACGCGCTCGCCGGCGCGCACACCCGTACCGTCGCGACCCGTTGAGGTGGACCGATGAGCCGTGAGAAAGCCATCGGGGCGGGCAAGGCGACGGACCGCGCGGGCGTTTCGGACGCCGCGGACACGGCGGGCGGCGCGGATGCCGCGCGCAGCGCGGATGCCCCGGGCGACGCGGATGCCCCGGGCGACGCGGATGCCGCTGACACGTCGAGCACCGCGAAGGCGGGCGGCGCGGGCTGGGCCGTCGACCGTGACGTCAACCTCTACTGGTGCGGGCAGACCGCCTCCGCCTTCGGCTCGGTCTTCACCGCGATCGCGCTGCCGGTCGTGGCCGTGGTGCACCTCAACGCCTCCGCGGGGGACATCGGCCTGATCAGCGCCGCCGCCACCGCCCCGATCCTGCTGTTCGGCTTCCCGGCCGGCGCGCTCGCCGACCGCATCGTCCACCCGCGCCGCACCCTGATCCTGCTGGACCTGGTCTGCGCGGTCGCGATCGGCGTGGTCGCCCTCGGGTTGGCCGCCGGCGCCGTCTCGCTGCTGTGGCTGGGCCTGCTCTGCGCCGTCATGGGCGCCGCGTCCACGCTGTCCACGGCCGTGTACTTCCTGCACCTGCGCCAACTCGTCGGTCCCGACGGCATCGGCGGCGCCCGCGCCAGACTCCAGGCAGGGCAGTACGGCGCCGCGCTCGTCGGCCGGCTACTGGCCGGACCCGCCATCGCCGTGCTCGGCGCGGCCGCCGCCCTGTCCGTCGACGTGGCGAGCTACGTGCTCAGCGCCGCCGCCCTGGTGACCATGCGCTCGCCCGACCTCGTGCCGCGCGGGCCCGCACCCTCGGTCCTCACCACCCTGCGCGGCGCCATGGCCGGTATGCGGGTCTTCACCGGGGACGCCTTCCACCGCGCGCTGGGCGTGTTCATCATCGTGCCGGCCGCGACGCTGGCCGGCGTCACCGCCCTGACCGGACCGTTCCTGCTGCGGGTGATCCACCTGCCGACCGCCGCGTACGGCTCCCTCTTCGCGCTCTCGGGGCTGATGGGCCTGGCCGGCTCGGCCGTCGCCGGGCGGGTGCTGACGCCGGGCCGCGACGCCCGGCGGGTGATGCTGGCCGCCTTCACCGCCGGCATGATCTGCAGCCTGCTGCTGCCGCTGGCCGCCGGACCGCTGCCGCTGGCCGCGTTCTGCGCGGCGATGGGCATCGGCCTGCCCATCTTCTTCGGCGCGATCGCCAACGTGGCCGTCAGCTCCGTACTGGTCTCCGACATGTCGGAGGAGACGCTCGGCCGCGCGATGGCCGCGCTCCAGGTGTGTCTCGCCGCGGCGGGCCTGGTCGGCGCGCTGGGGTGCGGTGTGCTCGGCGACTGGATCGGGGTGCGCGGGGCGCTGTGGGTCATGGGGCTGATCGCCCTGTGCGGCATCGCGCTGAGCCTGCCGTCCGCCCTGCGCGCCGCGCGACGGACCGAGAGCGTGCCGGAGCGGTCGCCGGCGCCGGTCTGAGCCGGTGCCGGTCCGAGCCGGTGACGTGACCGGCGCACGTTTGCGGTCGCGGCGACAGCCGCGGCAACGGCCCCGTCGGCGCCGTCCGGTGACGGCGGACAGTGGAAACCGATCGACGAAAGACGAGGAACCCCGTGAACGAAGTGCTCAGGCTCCAGTCGCTGGAGAACGTGAAGGACCAGAGGAAGGCCAACTTGATGCCGATCAGCATCAGCGTGGCCGGGAGCACGCTGAGCCTGGTCTGCGGTTGGGACTGCGTGTGGGGCAGTTCGGCGCGGATCGCGCAGGAACCGCAGGGCGGTCTCGGCCTGCCCGGCCCGGCCTGACACGGCCCGGCCTGACACGGCCCGGCCTGACC
>NZ_JACEGK010000611.1:0-4396 GCF_056859195.1 Streptomyces sp. NH27 | reverse complement strand
CCCCGCGGACGGACTTTTCAGCCGCGGGGGTGCAGTCGGCGGGTGCCGAGGTGGGCTGCTGGTCGCCACAGTCGGATGCGGGGTCGCCGGGGGCGGTGGCGCTGCCACCTGGGGTGCCGGGGGAACCGGTGGCGTCGGCGGTATCGGGTGTGCCGGTGGTGCCGGGAGCGGGGTCACCGGCCTTGCCGCGCGCTGCTGGTACGGCACTGCGTCGCTGTGTTCCGGGGAGCCGGGCGCTCCAGCGCGTAAGGTTCAAACGTCCGATTCCTCGTATTTGTCACTCTTTGCCAGTGCTGTTGCACGCGTGGTCACGTGTCCAGTGTGGCCGAACCACGGCGCAGGCGGGAATCGCGGAGTCGCCGGGCGCGGTCAGGGCGCGTCGGGTTTGCGCTCGGAACCGGCCGCCAGTTCGAACTCGGCGCGCGGGTGTTCCAGCGAGCCGAGCGACACGACCTCCCGCTTGAACAGGCCGGACAGCACCCATTCGGCGAGGATGCGGGCCTTGCGGTTGAAGGTGGGCATCCGGCTGAGGTGGTAGATCCGGTGGATCAGCCAGGCGGGGTAACCCTTGAAGGCGCGGCCGTACACGAAGGCGACGCCTTCGTGCAGGCCCAGCGAGGCCACCGAGCCGGCGGAGGTGTGCCGGTAGTCGGTGAGCGGGTGGCCGCGCAGTTCGGCGATCAGGTTGTCGGCGAGGACGCGGGCCTGGCGCACGGCGTGCTGGGCGTTGGGGGCGCAGTCGGTGCCCGGCTGCTCGGCGCTCAGGTCGGGTACGGCGGCCGCGTCGCCCGCCGCCCACACCCGCTCGGCGCCGTCCACCCGCAGTGCGGCGTCGGCGCGCAGCCGGCCGCGCTCGGTCAGCGGCAGCCCGGTGGCGGCGAGCAGCGGCGCCGGTTTGACGCCCGCGGTCCACACCAGGGTCCGGGTCGGCAGCCGGTCGCCGTCGGAGAGCACCGCGATCCGGTGCTCGCAGGAGTCGAGCCGGGTCTCCAGCCGGATGTCGATGTTGCGGCCGCGCAGTTCGCGCATTGCGTACCGGCCCAATGCCTCGCCGACCTCGGGCAGGATGCGGTCGGACGCTTCGACCAGCACCCATCTCAGGTCGTCGGCGGCGATGTTGTGGTAGTACCGCACCGCGTAGCGGGCCATGTTCTCCAGCTCGGCGAGGGCTTCCACGCCCGCGTAGCCGCCGCCGACGAAGACGAAGGTCAGCGCGGCCTCGCGGACCTCGGCGTCGCGGGTGGAGGAGGCGATGTCGAGTTGCTCCAGCACGTGGTTGCGCAGCCCGATGGCCTCTTCGACGGTCTTGAAGCCGACGCCGTGTTCGGCCAGACCCGGCACCGGCAGGGTGCGCGAGACCGATCCGGGGGCGATGACCAGATGGTCGTACTGGATCTCCAGCGCGTTGCCGCCCTCCTCCACCGTGACCAGCGTGTCGACGGTGGCGGTGCGCTTGTCGGGGTCGATGCCGCGGGCCTCCCCGACGATGATCCGGCATTTGTCGAGCACCCGGCGCAGTGGCACCACCACGTGCCGCGGTGAGATCGAGCCGGCCGCCGCCTCGGGCAGAAAGGGCTGGTAGGTCATGTACGGCTGTGGTTCGACGACCACGATGTCGGCCTCGTGGCGCTTCAGCCTCCGCTGGAGCCGCAGGGCGGCATACATCCCGACATAGCCACCGCCGATGACGAGAATGCGCGGTGTGCTTGTCCTGGCCATGACTGCCGACTCCGTCGTCATTGCTCCATGACGCAATGGACCAGAGCCGTTTGTCCACAGCACGGACACGAAGATTCCGAGGAATCGACAAGGGGCCAGGTCAGCGAGGGCGAAACGAACCGGTTTGGCGGCAGCACCGGATGACGCCCGTACCGGCGGCGCATGCCGCCATGCGGCGGACCGGAAGCATCCCCCCTTCTTTCTGGCCGCGGCCTCAACTATGTTCGTATCTCGTAGTACCGCGCCACTGGCGCGGCGATCTTCACAATGGGTGAGGAGTCTCCGGGGGGAGACATTGATTCACCGGGGGATGGGACAAATGCACATTCAGGACTCTCAACGCACTTCGGCTGCCGGTTCGGACCATCGCGGAGGCGTTGCGCGCCCCGCACCGCTGCGCGTCGATGCCCAGCGCAATCTCGAGCACGTACTTCGCGCCGCACGTGAAGTGTTCGGCGAACTGGGATACGGCGCGCCGATGGAGGACGTGGCCCGGCGGGCCCGGGTCGGTGTCGGCACCGTGTACCGCCGCTTCCCCAGCAAGGACGTCCTGGTCAGGCGGATCGCGAAGGAGGAGACCGCGCGTCTGACCGAGCAGGCACGTACCGCGCTCGGGCAGGAGGACGAGGCGTGGTCCGCGCTCGCCCGCTTCCTTCGCACCTCGGCCGCGTCGGGCGCCGGACGGCTGCTGCCCCCGCAGGTCCTGCGGGTGGACGGCGGATCGGGCGGCAAGGAGTACCGCCCCGGCGGTGACGAGCCGGTCCGGGTACCGCCGCAGCGCACACCGGTCGCGGTGACGACGGCCGGACCGTCCGACCAGGGCGTCCCGGTCGGCGCCGACCACACCGGCGTCCACACCGGCCTGCACGGCGGTCTCGGCCGGACCGAGCCGCGGGCGGACGACGACGGCGTGGGCACCCTGCTCGATGTCGTCGGGCAGCTCGTCGAACGCGCAAGGCAGGCAGGCGAGTTGCGCACCGACGTGTCGGTGGCCGACGTGCTGCTGGTCATCGCCACCTCCCCGCCCGCGCTGCCCGATGCCCGGCAGCAGGAAGCCGCTTCGGCACGGCTGCTGGACATCCTGCTGGAAGGGCTGCGCCCACGGCCGGGCAGCCGCCTCGCGGAACACGTCACCGAGCTCAACCACCACTCCGGTACCGAGCCGATCGAGTGACAGTGGAGGATGTGTGAACGGTGCGACCACGAACGAGTGGTTCCGCCGGAACACATGACACCGCCCGCCGGTCCTGTGTCACGCTTGCCCCGTGGATGAGGCGAACGGCGAGTCCGGCTCCGCACCTGCGGACCCGGAGACCGGTGACGCGGCACCGCCGCGCAGGGTGCCGGGGCAGCGCGACCCGTTCGCACGGCCAGAGTCCGCCACCCTGGAATCCGCCGCGGCTCCGGCATCGATCCCGGCCGCTGCCGCCGCGCCCGCGACGGGCCCCGCGGCAGGGCCCGTCGGACCGGTCGCCGAGCTGTCGGCCGACGCCGACCTGCGCCCGGCGGAGCACCCCGGCGTGGAGTCCGACGCCGGCCTCGACGACACCCAGCCGACCGGGACCGTACCGGCCCAGTCGGCTCCGCATCGCGCCCCTTCCGCCCAATCCGGCTACTCGGACGCCGAGTTGGTCGACCAGGTCAGGGCCGGGCAGGACAGTGCGTACGAAGAGCTCTACCGCCGCCACGCCGAGTCCGTACGCCGCTACGCCCGTTCGTGCTGCCGTGACGCCCACACCGCCGAGGACCTGACCGGCGAGGTCTTCGCCCGTACCCTCCAGGCCATCCGCGGCGGCAGCGGGCCCGAATCCGCCGTACGCGCCTACCTGTTGACCACGGTGCGCCGGGTCGCCGCGTCCTGGGGCAACACCACCCGCCGCGAGCAACTGGTCGAGGACTTCGCGGTGTTCGCGGTCTCCGCGGCCGGCTCCACCGCCACCGAGCGGAGCGCCGACCTCGGCGCCGACGTACGCGCCATGCACGAGGCCGAACGCTCCCTGGCCATCCGGGCGTTCCGCACCCTGCCCGAGCGCTGGCAGACCGTGCTGTGGCACACCGCGGTGGAGGACGAGTCGCCCAGCGAGGTCGCGCCGCTGCTCGGCCTGACCCCCAACGCGGCGGCGGTGCTCGCCCATCGCGCCCGGGAGGGCCTGCGCCAGGCGTATTTGCAGGCGCACGTCAGCAGCACGCTCACCACCGAGGGCGCGTGCGCCCGCTACGCCGACCGGCTCGGCGCACACGCCCGCGGCGGCCTGCGGATGCGCGCGGACCGGGAGTTGAACCGCCACCTCAAGGAGTGCGCGCGCTGCACCGCCGCCTCGGCCGAACTCGCGGACCTCAACTCCGCCCTCACGGGGCTGCTGCCGGTCGCGTACATCGGCTGGTTCGCCGCGGCCTACGCCGCCAAGACCGCCGGGATCGTGGTGGCGGGCGGAGCGGCCGCCGCCACGGCGGCTGGTGGTGCGGCGGCCGCGGCCACCGGTTCCGGCAGCACCGCGGGTGCGGCCGGAGGCGCCGCGGCGGGCGAGGGACTGGGCGCGCCCGCAAAGGCGGGGATCGCCGCGGCCGTGGTGGTCGCCGCCGCCGGGGTCGCCTTCGCCTTCACGCTCACCGGCGGCCACGCGAAGGCCCCGGCGAAGCCGCAGGCCAGGCCGCCGGCCACCGCACCGGTCACGGC
>NZ_JACEGK010000610.1:0-4400 GCF_056859195.1 Streptomyces sp. NH27 | reverse complement strand
ACGCGGGCCCGCCCGCCGACCTCAACACCCTCGACCCGCGGATCTGGTCGCGCACCGTGACCCGTAACGGTGACGGTGCTGCGGAGGTCGCCGGTCTCGACGTACGCGACCTCGCCGCCGAGTTCGGCACGCCCGCGTACTTCCTGGACGAGGCCGACTTCCGGGCCCGGTGCCGCGCGTGGCGATCGGCCTTCGGGCACGAGGCCGACGTGTTCTACGCCGGCAAGGCGTTTTTGTCCCGCGCCGTGGTGAAGTGGCTGTACGAGGAGGGCATGAACCTCGACGTCTGCTCGGGCACCGAGCTCGCGGTGGCGCTGGACGCGGGGATGCCCGCCGAGCGGATCGCGCTGCACGGCAACAACAAGAGTGCCGAGGAGATCGAGTGGGCGGTGCGCGAGGGCGTCGGCCGGATCGTGCTGGACTCCTTCCAGGAGAGCGTCCGGGTCGCCGCGGAGGCCACCCGGCAGGGCCGCCGGCAGCGGGTGCAGATCCGGGTGACCGTCGGGGTGGAGGCGCACACCCACGAGTTCATCGCCACCGCGCACGAGGACCAGAAGTTCGGCATCGGCCTGGCCGACGGGCAGGCCGCCGAGGCGGTACGCCGGGTGCTCCAGCTCGACAGCCTCGAACTGGTCGGCATCCACAGCCACATCGGCTCGCAGATCTTCGACATGGCCGGGTTCGAGGTGGCCGCCCGCCGGGTGGTGTCGCTGCTGGCCGAGGTCCGCGACGAGCACTGCGTGGAACTGCCGGAGATCGACCTCGGCGGCGGCCTGGGCATCGCCTACACCCCCGAGGACGACCCGCGCGAGCCGCAGGAGATCGCGAAGGCGCTCGGCGAGATCGTCGCCCGCGAGTGCGACGCGGCCCGGCTGACCCCGCCGCGGCTGTCGGTCGAGCCGGGCCGGGCGATCGTCGGCCCGACCGCGTTCACGCTCTACGAGGTGGGCACCATCAAGCCGCTCGACGGCCTGCGTACGTACGTCAGCGTGGACGGCGGCATGTCCGACAACATCCGCACCGCGCTCTACGACGCCGAGTACAGCGTCTCGCTGGTCTCGCGGACGAGCGATGCCGAGCCGATGCTGGCGCGGGTGGTCGGGAAGCACTGCGAGAGCGGGGACATCGTGGTCAAGGACGCGTTCCTGCCGGCCGACCTCGCTCCGGGGGACCTGCTCGCGGTACCCGCGACCGGGGCGTACTGCCGGGCGATGGCCAGCAACTACAACCACGCGCTGCGGCCGCCGGTGGTCGCCGTCGCGGACGGGCAGGCGCGGGTGATCGTCCGCCGCGAGACGCCGGAGGACCTTCTCCGCCTCGACGTCGGGTGAGCATCCCTTCCGGGGCGCCCCTGATCGCCCGGGGCGGTGGGCTCTGCCGGTACGGGGACCACCCGGGGATGGCACCGGCCCCACCAGCGGCGCGGCAAGCGGAAGTTGCGGTGGGGGTGGGGGATGCCGACGCAAACGCGTGGAAGATCGCCGGGTGGGCGGAAGATCTCATGGATCGTCCGGGCAGTCTCGCGATCCGGACAGTGCGCGGCTTCTCCCGTCCCGTGCGTGAGACTGGACTTTTCAACGAGGTCCGGGCGCCCCGCGCCCACCGCGCGAGAGCCTGCTCGCGCAGTCCGGCCGACGGGATCGGCCGGGCGGTTCGACGAGTGAGACACGTTTTGACGAGAGACGAGGTCGGATGATGCGTACGCGTCCGCTGAAGGTGGCGCTCCTGGGGTGCGGTGTGGTCGGCTCCGAGGTCACGCGCATCATCACGACGCAGGCGGACGACCTCGCCGCGCGGATCGGTGCCCCGATCGAGCTGGCCGGGATCGCGGTCCGCCGCCCCAACAAGGTGCGCGACGGCGTTCCCGCCGAGCTGCTCACCACCGACGCCACCGCGCTGGTCAAACGCGGCGACATCGACGTCGTGGTCGAGGTGATCGGCGGTATCGAGCCGGTCCGCACCCTGATCACCACGGCGTTCGAGCACGGCGCCTCGGTGGTGTCGGCGAACAAGGCGCTGCTCGCCGCCGACGGCGCGAGCCTGCACGCCAAGGCCGTCGAGCACGGTGTCGATCTGTACTACGAGGCCGCGGTGGCCGGCGCGATCCCGCTGATCAGGCCGCTGCGCGAGTCGCTGGCCGGCGACCGGGTCAACCGCGTGCTGGGCATCGTCAACGGCACCACCAACTTCATCCTCGACAAGATGGACTCCACCGGCGCCGGCTACAGCGAGGCGTTGGACGAGGCCACCGCGCTCGGCTACGCCGAGGCCGACCCGACCGCCGACGTGGAGGGCTTCGACGCCGCCGCGAAGGCGGCGATCCTGGCCGGTATCGCCTTCCACACCCGCGTCACCATCGACGACGTGCACCGCGAGGGCCTGACCGAGGTGACCGCCGCCGACATCGCCTCCGCGCGCAAGATGGGCTGCACGGTCAAGATGCTCGCGATCTGCGAGCGCAGCGCCGACGGCCGCTCGGTCACCGCCCGGGTACACCCGGCGATGATCCCGCTCAGCCACCCGCTCGCCTCGGTACGCGAGGCGTACAACGCCGTCTTCGTCGAGGCGGAGGCGGCCGGCCGGCTGATGTTCTACGGTCCCGGCGCGGGCGGCGCACCCACCGCCTCCGCCGTCCTCGGCGATCTGGTGACCGCCTGCCGGAACAAACTCGCGGCTACCATCGGAGCAGGCGAGTCCGCGTACACGCGACTGCCGGTCAGCCCGATGGGCGATGTGGTCACCCGTTACCACATCAGCCTCGACGTGGCGGACAAACCGGGCGTCCTGGCTCAGGTCGCGACGGTGTTCGCCGAGCACGACGTGTCGATCGGCACGGTGCGCCAGCAGGGCAGGAACCAAGGCAGCGGCGACGACGCCGCCGTCGAGCAGAGCGGTGGCGGGCAGCGCGAGGGCGGCGAAGCCTCGCTCGTCGTCGTCACCCACCGCGCGACGGACGCCGCCCTCTCGGCGACCGTCGCCAGTCTGCGGGAACTCGACACCGTACGCGGCGTGGCCAGCATCATGCGCGTTGAAGGGGAGTAGCACCGTTATGAACGTCAAGGTCGACCAGCTCCGAATGTCCGGCACCCACCAGTGGCGCGGCATCATCGAGGAGTACCGCGACCGCCTGCCGGTGGGCGTGGACACCCCGGTGGTCTCGTTGCTGGAGGGTGGCACCCCGCTCGTACCGGCCCAGGTGCTCTCCGAGCGCACCGGGTGCGATGTCCTGCTCAAGGTCGAAGGGGCCAACCCCACCGGGTCCTTCAAGGACCGCGGTATGACCATGGCGATCTCCAAGGCGAAGGAGGCCGGCGCCAAGGCGGTCATCTGCGCCTCCACCGGCAACACCTCCGCCTCCGCCGCCGCGTACGCGGTACGGGCCGGGATGGTCTGCGCGGTGCTGGTGCCGCAGGGCAAGATCGCGCTCGGCAAGATGGGCCAGGCGCTGGTGCACGGCAGCCGTATCCTCCAGGTCGACGGCAACTTCGACGACTGCCTCGACCTGGCCCGCGGCCTCAGCGAGAAGTACCCGGTCGCGCTGGTCAACTCGGTGAACCCGGTGCGGATCGAGGGGCAGAAGACCGCCGCGTTCGAGATCGTGGACGCGCTCGGCGACGCGCCCGACATCCATGTCCTCCCGGTGGGCAACGCGGGCAACATCACCGCGTACTGGAAGGGCTACCGCGAATACGCCGCCGACGGCTTCGCCACCCGTACGCCCCGGATGTGGGGCTTCCAGGCGGCCGGCTCGGCCCCGATCGTCAACGGCGCGCCGGTGCGCGAGCCGCAGACCATCGCCACGGCGATCAGGATCGGCAACCCCGCGTCCTGGCAGCTCGCCGAGCAGGCCCGCGACGAGTCGGGCGGCCTCATCGAAGCGGTGACGGACCGTCAGATCCTCGCGGCCTACCGGCTGCTGGCCGGGCGCGAGGGTGTCTTCGTCGAGCCCGCCTCTGCCGCGTCCGTCGCCGGCCTCCTCAAGGCCGCGGACGAGGGCCGCGTCGACCCCGGCCAGCGCATCGTCTGCACGGTCACCGGGAACGGGCTCAAGGACCCCGACTGGGCCGTCGCCGGCGCCCCCCAGCCCATCACGGTCCCCGTCGACGCGGACGCCGCCGCGACCCAACTGGGCCTGGCCTGACGCCTTAACCCCCACCACCGGCCCGCCGTCGCAAAAGACGGCAACCACTCAGGGGCTGTGGGGTGCTGTCGCGGAAGGCGGCAACCACCCATACCCAGGGGCGCGGGGAACTGCGCGACCAGCCATCCACCGGGCCGGTGGTCCGGGTGCTCGCCGCGGGGGCTGGGCCGGCGGGCCCGGCGGCGCCCACGGCAACTCGCTGGGCCGCCGGGCCTGGCGCCCCCACGTACCGCCCCCCGCGACAACACCCCTCAAATAC
>NZ_JACEGK010000609.1:0-4407 GCF_056859195.1 Streptomyces sp. NH27 | reverse complement strand
CCGACCACACCGACCGTGCGGACCGCGCGGACACCATCGGGCGGCGCATCGGGATACGAGCGGCCTGGTCGATGGATGACGGCGGCCTGCTCGTCCTGGAGGTCACCGACGGCGGCGGCCCGACCCGGCCCCGCCCGTCGAGCCCCTCGCTGAGCGCGCACGGCGGCCGCGGCCTGGGCATAGTCGGCAGCCTCGCCCTGCGCTGGGGTGTGCGCGACGCGCCGGGCGAAGTGACGGTCTGGGCGCTGCTGCCGGTCCGCGGCAGGCACGCCCGCCGCGACGACTCGATGGGCACCGGTATCGGCCTCCCCCTGGGTGTCCCCCTAGGCCTGCCGCTCGACCTCGCCGAGTCCCTGGACGACCTGGGATAGTTGCGGCTTGCGGCGGCCCGGCGCCCTGCGCACACGGTCGTACGACGCGGCGCGAGCCGTACGGAACCGCACCTCGGTGCGACGGTAAGCCGGTCGCCCCGAACCGGCCGTACGAACCGGGCCGATCCCGTCGTGGCGCACATCTCGTATCGGCGCCCTTGTTCCGGCCCTCTGCACCCGCCCCCTGGTATGAACCGGAGCGGCCCGCGCGCGGCGCGTTGCCCGTTGCGGCCGGGGCGGGGGCTGACGACCGCTAGGCTCGCAGGCCGGAAGAACGCCGTACCGGGAGAGACCGGGAGAGACCGAGCATGGCCAAGAAGCGCGCGACCGTCACCAAGTCCAGGAGCCAGCAGGCGACGGCAGGAGATGCCGTTCCTGTCGTCGGCGCGCGTGAACCGTGCCCGTGCGGTTCGGGGCGGCGGTACAAGGCGTGCCACGGCCGGGAGGCGGCGCACGCCGTCACCGAGCTGGTGCGCCGTCCGTTCGAGGGGCTGCCGGGGGAGTGTGACTGGGTGGCGCTGCGCGAGCTGGTGCCGGCCGCGACCGTGCCGCTCGTCCTCAAGGGCGAACTGCCCGCGGGGGTGCCGTCGGTGACCCTCGGCACCGTGCTGCCGATGGCCTGGCCGGCGCTGCGCCGCGACACCGGTGCCGTGCTGCTCGGCCTGCAGAACGACGCGTCGAGCGGTGACATCAGCCGCGACCTGGCGGACACCCTGACCCGCGCGCTCGTGGCGGCGCCCGGCAACCCGGTGGAGGGCCGGCGCCCCGCGCCGGACGGGCCGCGGTTGCAGGACCTGCTCGACCTGTCCGTGCCGTTCGAACCGCAGGTGCACAGCGGCTTCGAGTTCTGGTTGGAGGATGCGGACGCGGCGGGTGGCGAGGTGGCCGCGTCGCTGGAGCGGGCGAACCAGGCGGCGATCCCCACCGTCCGGCTGACGGGCGTGGACGCCGCGTACTGGTGCGAGACGCCGGAGAAGAACCACCTGCGCTGGGTGATGCCGCACCCGGAGGAGGAGTTGCTCGACGCGCTCGCGCGGCTGCACGTCGCCGGGGCCTCGGGGCTCGTGGAGGGCACCCGGCTGGTCGGGTCCTTCCGGGCGCACGGTCTGGTGGTGCCGGTGTGGGATCTGCCGGTCGGCATGTCCGCGGAAGAGGTGGAGAAGCCCGCCGCGGCCTTCGAGGAGCGGTTGACCGAGACGCTGGCCCGTACCGGTCCGCTGACCGCGCAGGAGCGCAGGGCGCGCAGCGGCTTCACCAACCGTCAGATCACGCTGAGCTGACCGTGGTCGGCCGCCGGACGCCGAAAGGGCAAGGTCGGACGGACATCCGCCGCAGCGGTCCCGGCCAAGCGGTCGTTCAGTGATTCCGATCACAACTGCCTTGGAAACACCGGGTCATGGCACGGCTCCCCCGAACGGGGAATTTGCTAACCGCCGAAGTCTTGTTACCGTTTGAGCAGCCCGGTCGCTGGTGCATCCCCCGTCGCCAGCGACCGGGCGTTTCCATGCCCCGACCCGATCCGCACCGACGTAATCCGTTGTGCCGCCGCTTCCCGGGTACTGATCCCGTCGCCTGCGGCCCGGCCGTGGTCGTCGCGCGCACCACCGCCGACCCGGTCGTACACGTCATACCGGTCGCAACCGCCGTATCGGCCACGCCGATCGCGTCAGTCGTCGCCCGACGACGGGTGGGCGTGCGTGGCGCTGTGGCCGGCGGGCCCCCGTGGGGCGCCCCCGTGGGCGCACCCGGCGGGGCCCCCCGCGAGGGCCCGCCCGCCGGCGCGTGCGCCCGCACTCGCCGCGGCGACCTTGCGCAGCCCGTCCGCCCGGGCTCCGTCCTGATCGCGCTCCCGGTCCCGGGCACGCCCCCGCCGGCCCGAAGCGTCCGACGGCTGCTGTGACTTCAAAGGGCTCACCTGCGCTCGACATCGGGGTCCGGGCGAACATAACGCCCGCAATCCGCCGGTGGTTCCGGCGACACCCGGCTTGTACCCCGTCAGAGACCGTTCAGTAGCGCAGTCGGTCCCCGTCGGGGGCGGTGCGCCCCGCGCGGACCAGCGCATCGACGAGTGCGTCGATCTGCGGCAGCCAGGGCGTCCGCTCGGCGGTCCGGACCGCCTTGACGGCGTCGACCATCCTGGCGGCCTTGACGGCCGCGACCGGGATGATCGGCACGACCGGCTGGCGTACCCACGTCAGCGGGCCCGGCTGATTGCCGGCCGGCGGCAACGCCACGTACCCGCCGTCGCCGTGGTAGCGCAGCGAGGTCGGCACCCAGTCCTGGCTGTCGAGGAGTTCGCCCAGCTCGGCGAGGGAGTAGGGGGCGACGAGGAAGACATAGCGGGTCGGGGTGGCCACGACCGGGCCGAGCCGGCAGCCCAGCCCCTCCATCGCCTCCAGGGCGCGCGCCCCCGCGACCGCGGGAAGGCTCGCCGCCGAGACACGGTGGCCGGTGGCCAGCACCACGGGCGCGTCCGGCCGGTGGGTCCACCACCAGCGGACCATACGCGGGTCACGGGTCGCGGCGAGGAGTCCGGGCTCGACCGGGTGCACGCCGGGCACCGGGCAGTTGGGGCGCCCGCAGCCACAGGCCGGGGCGCCGGCAGGGCGCCGCGCGCCCGGCCCGTCGAGTCCCACGCCGGGTACCACGCGCCACTGCCACCGCTCGGCGTAGGTCAGCGCCGCGTCCAAAAACGCGGTCCGCTCCTTCCGCCGAAGAGAGATCTTGCGTCGCCTTCCGAGGATCTCGCGCATCAGCGCTCGTTCCTTTCCGTTAACGCCCAGGGATCTGCCCACTGCACAACGTAACTGTCGAGCACACCGCATATGAGGCAGCACACCGCACTGCCAGCCGAGCGTGGAACGTGGCGGAGGGTGGCGCACAACCGGCGCCCTTGACTCGCTCTGAACTCACCGCGCCCTGGTCGCGGGCCATATGTCATGGTCCACGTCGGACGCCGCACCCCTCGCCACTCGGGTTGGGTCGGCCGTCAACTGTATACGTACTACGACGCTTGAGCCGGACTTCGGGTTCCTACCCACCACCCGCGAAATGACGCGCTGTTGGCTGATCTCAGTCGATCGTGCGCATACACCGGGGGTGGCTGTTTTCGGCCAACATCGAGGAAACAGGGCCGTCCGGGGCACGCGTCCGACACCACTCCGCGTACCGGGACAATCCTGGACATGCCCACGATCGTGCGTGTAGAAGTGGGGTCTTGGCAGCAGCGCAGCACGACATGGGGGTTTGCGATGCTATTCATGGAGATGCGCCGCGCATTGCGAACGAAAAACGCTGATTGCCCCGCTCACCGGCAACCGGCCGGAAGCCTCCGGCCATGAGCCCCGCACACGTCAGAAAAGTGGCCGGAAGCGAGCCGTCCACTCCCGTCCGGGCGGACACTGACGCCCCTGCGCCCGCTCCCACCGTGCCCGGCGCCGCCACCGGCACCTCGACCACCACCACGGCCGGTTCCGCACCACCCGTCGCTCCCGTTCCGGTGCCGCCCGCGCCGAGTGCCGACCCGCGTGCGATGCCGCCCCGCGGCACCCCCGACCACTCCCTCGCCGTCCAGGACCGGCTCGCCGCCTGGGTGTGCGACCTGTCCCTGCTGCACGAACTGACCGAGCGGCTGGCCCGTACCGCCGCGCTCGACGACGCCCTGCACGAGGTGCTGCGGGCAGGCGCCACGCTGGTCGGCGCCCGGCGCGGCCTGATCACCCTGGACCCGGCGGACGGGCTCGGCCCGGCGACGAGCGTCGGCCTGGGCCTCGGCCACAGCGACCTCGGCACCCTGGAGACGGTTCCGCTCGGCGCCGAGTCCGTCGAGGCGGTCCTCCCCGACCTGCTGCACGGCCCCGGCCCGACCACCCGGCACCGCGAGGTCGCCGCCCAACTCGGCCTGGCCGCGAGCTACACGGTGCCGCTGATCGCGGAGGGCGCCGCCGAGAGCGGCACCGGAGCGGTCGACGAGGGCGCGGCGGGCGGTGCGTACGACCTGAACGGGCCGGCGGAAGGCGGCCGGTCGGCACACACC
>NZ_JACEGK010000608.1:0-4434 GCF_056859195.1 Streptomyces sp. NH27 | reverse complement strand
GATCGAGCCCTGGACGGCCAGGCGGGCCGCGAGCCAGGTCACGAGCGCGAGGAAGACCATCGGCAGCCCGACGCCGAGCGCCTGCACCCAGCTCGTCACGGCCCCGACCCGGTACCCCTGCCCGGTCAACTCGCCGGAGTCCCGGCGGAAGGCGTCGGCGAACAGCTGCTTCCCGCCGAGGCCGTTGAGCACCCGCAGCCCGCCCGACAGGTCGCCGATCCGGGCGGTCAGACCGCCCTGCTGCTCGCGGTAGACCGCCTCGGCCCCGCGCAGCCGCCCCAGCAGCGGGCCGACCAGCAGCGCGATGACCGGCACCCCGAGCAGCACCACCAACGCGAGCGACACGGAGATCGACAGCAGCAGTCCGGCCACCACGAGGTAGGCGATCATCGCGCCGACGCCCGGGCCGGTCATCGTGAGGGACTGGCTGATCTGCTGGACGTCGGTGACGCCGATCGTGACGACCTCGCCGGCACCCGCCTGCCGCGGCAGCGCCGCACCCAGCCGGGTCGCCTGCCCGACCACCGACTTGATGGTGCGGAAGGTCGCGTCCATCCGCAGCCTGGTCATGGTGCGGTGCCGCATGACGCTCACCCAGGAGTTGACCACGCCCAGGCCCAGCAGGACCCCGCTCCACGCGGTGAGCGCGCCCATCCGGCCCGGCTCCAGCCCGTCGTCGATCGCGCGGGACAGGACGTAAGGCGTCAGGGTGATGAGCACCATCCATACGGTGCCGAGCAGCGCGCCGCCCGCCGTACGGCCGGGCTGACAGGTGAGCAGCCACCACAGATAGCGGCCCGCGCTGCGGTGGTCGGGCGTTCCGGGGTCCGCGTACGCGTCGATCACCGCAGCCGCCCGCGGTTCTTGCGGTACGGCCGGGGCGGGGGCGTCGGCTGGGGTAGGTGCATGGGCGCCACCATCGCAGAGCAGCACGCCCGCGGGCCAACGCATATTTCGCCATTCGGGCGCCCGTCACCGATCCGTCTCGCCCGGGTCCTCGACCCGTCTCCCGTCCGGGCTGTCGCAGCCGCGTCGCGGGCGCGTCCCGGCGCCGTAACAACCCTCCATCCGGCGGAGTTTGCGGTGTGTCCGGCGATCCGGGGGGCATACGGCCTGCATGGGACTCATCGGTTGGATCATTCTGGGACTGCTCGCCGGGGCGATCGCCAAGCTCCTGCTGCCCGGGCGTGACCCGGGTGGGGTGCTGGGCACCATCGTCATCGGCATCGTCGGGGCCTTCCTCGGCGGCTGGCTGTCGGCCAAGCTGCTGGACAAGCCCGTGCCGCACCACTTCTTCGACGGTCACACCTGGCTGGCCGCGATCGGCGGCTCGCTGGTGCTGCTGATCGCCTACCGCCTGCTGTTCGGGGACTCCCGCGACCGCCGAAGTCGACGCTGAGCGGCCCGGCCGGGCCGCCCGGCCCCGCCCGGCCCGGTCCGGGCCGGAGCCCCGGCCCGGTCCGCCCCCGGCCCCGCGCGGGCCCGCACCGTGCCCCCGAACGGCCCCTGTGCACGGGCCGGGCGGCCACCGGCCGAGCACAATGACCGGAGCGACACCCACGGCCCCCGGAGCGGCACCAGGAGCGGAACATGAGCGCAACGGCGGACATCGGCGTGACCGGTCTTGCCGTCATGGGCAGCAATCTCGCCCGGAACTTCGCCCGCCACGGCTTCACCGTGGCGCTGCACAACCGGACCACCGCCAAGACCACCGCCCTCGTCGACGAGCACGGCGACGAGGGCGCCTTCGTGGCCACCGGCACCCCCGAGGAGTTCGTGGCCGCCCTCAAGCGCCCCCGCCGGCTGCTCATCATGGTCAAGGCCGGCGACCCCACCGACGCGGTGATCCGCGAGTTCGCCCCGCTGCTCGAAGAGGGCGACGTGATCATCGACGGCGGCAACGCGCACTTCGCGGACACCCGGCGTCGCGAGCGGGAACTGCGCGCGCAGGGCATCCACTTCGTCGGCACCGGCGTCTCCGGCGGCGAGGAGGGCGCGCTGAACGGCCCGTCCATCATGCCCGGCGGCTCCGCGCAGTCGTACGAGTCGCTCGGCCCGCTGCTGGAGCGGATCGCCGCGAAGGCCAAGGACGGCACGCCCTGCACCACCCACGTCGGCCCCGACGGCGCCGGCCACTTCGTGAAGATGGTGCACAACGGCATCGAGTACGCCGACATGCAGCTCATCGCCGAGGCGTACGACCTGCTGCGGGCCATCGGCGGCTACACCCCGGCGCAGATCGCCGAGATCTTCCGCACCTGGAACACCGGGCGGCTCGACTCGTACCTGATCGAGATCACCGCCGAGGTGCTGGCCCACACCGACGCCGCGACCGGCCGCCCCTTCGTGGGCGTCGTCACCGACCAGGCCGAGCAGAAGGGCACCGGCCGCTGGACCGTGCAGACCGCGCTCGACCTGGGCGTGCCCGTCTCCGGGATCGCCGAGGCGGTCTTCGCCCGCTCGGTCTCCGGCCACGCCGACCTGCGCGCCGCCTCCCGCGGCCTGCCCGGCCCGCACGCGAAGGCCCTGTCGGGCCAGGCCGCGGCCGACTTCGCCGACCAGGTCGAACAGGCCCTGTACGCGTCGAAGATCGTCTCCTACACCCAGGGCTTCCACCAGATCCAGGCCGGCAGCGACGCCTACGACTGGGACATCGACCTGGGCCGGATCGCGGCGATCTGGCGCGGCGGCTGCATCATCAGGGCCGCGTTCCTGGACCGGATCACCGCCGCGTACGAGGGCCGCCCCGACCTGCCCAGCCTGCTGTCCGACCAACGGTTCGCCGCCGAGATCGGCGCCGCCCAGGACGACTGGCGGGCCGTGGTGGCCGCGGCCGCGCGCGGCGGAGTGCCCGCCCCCGGCTTCTCCGCCGCGCTCGCCTACTACGACGCGCTGCGCGCCGAGCGGCTGCCGGCCGCCCTCACCCAGGCCCAGCGCGACTTCTTCGGCGCCCACACCTACCGGCGCATCGACCGCGAGGGCGTGTTCCACACGCTGTGGGGCGGCAACCGTGACGAGGTCGAAGCCGGGTGAGCGCCGGTCGGCAGCCACCCGACAGGCACTGCGCGTAACGCCACCTAACGGGGGAATGCGACCACGCACAGGGCACCGGGCGTGCCCCGGCGAAAGGTAGGTTGGGGATGATCGAGCCCGCTGATCTGCGCGAGTGGCGCGACCACGACGTGGTCGACGAGGAGAGCCACAAGATCGGCGCCCTGGAGGCGGTCTACGTGGACACCACCACCGACCAGCCCGCGGTGGCAACGGTCCGGATCGGACTGCCCACGCGGCACCGGCTGGTGTTCGTGCCCGTCTCGGCGGCAGTGATCGGTCCGGGCTACGTACGGGTCCCCTACGCCAAGGCGCTGGTGAAGTCGGCCCCCTCGATCGGGACGGACGACGTCCTTCCGGTCGAGGACGAGGAGGCGATCTTCCAGCACTACGGGCTCCCGTACGAGCCGGCGGCGAAGGGCACCCGGCTCCTCGCCCGCCGCTGACCGTACCCCGCGGCCGGCAACCGGAGTGCCGGTCCCGGCCGGCATCCGACGGCATCCGAGCAGCGTCCGACGGGTACCGCCGGCCGATCGCCCACCGCCCCGAAAGGACATCGGACCATGAGCCTGTTCCTCCTGCTGATCATCGTGGCGATCGTCCTCGGCCTGATCGGCGCGGTCGCCGGGGGCCTGGGCTTCCTGCTCGCGATCGGCATCGTGGTGTTCGTCGCGGACCTGGCGTGGGGCGTGTGGCGGCTGCGTCGTAACAGGCCGCGCCGCAAGCGGCCGGTCCGTTGAAGCGGCCGGCGGCCCGATGAGCTCCATCACCGACTGGCTCGCGCGCTCCTCCGGCCCGGCCGTCTACGCGATCGTCGGCGCCCTCGTCTTCTGCGAGGACGCTCTCTTCTTCGGGTTCGTGCTGCCCGGCGAGACCGCGGCGGTGCTCGGCGGGGTCGTCGCCAGCCAGGGCCGGGTGTCGGTGTTCTGGCTGTGCGTGGTGGTGGTGCTCGCGGCGGTGGCCGGTGACAGCGTGGGCTACGAGGTCGGCCGGCGGTTCGGCCCGCGCATCCTGGACAGCCGCGCGCTGCGCGGGCACCGCGAACGCATCGGCCGTGCCGAGGAGTTGATCCGCAGGCGCGGCCCGGCCGCGGTCTTCCTCGGCCGCTTCATCGCCTTCTTCCGCGCCCTGATGCCCGCGCTCGCGGGCATCTCCCGCATGCCCTACCGGGTCTTCCTCGTCTTCAACGCGGCCGGCGGTCTCGTCTGGGGCGTCGGCTTCACCCTGCTCGGCTATTACGCGGGCGACGCGTACAAGCGCGTCGAGCACACCGCCGGCACGGCCGTCGCGATCGTCATCGCGGTGGCCGTGGTCGCGGCCCTCGTCTACTGGCACTTCAGGCGCCGGCGGCAGGAGGCGGGGGAGGAGAAGGCGGGGGAGGAG
>NZ_JACEGK010000607.1:0-4438 GCF_056859195.1 Streptomyces sp. NH27 | reverse complement strand
GGGCATACGTACCGCACGCCCCACCCCGCTCCCGCCCGCTGCCTACCGCCAACGGCCCGTACCCGTAAGCCCGTTCAGCGCAGGAACGCTGCCGCGACGCCCGCGTCCACGGGGATGTGCAGGCCCGTGGTGTGCGTGAGGTCGCCGCCGGTCAGCGCGAACACCGCGTTCGCGACGTGCTCGGGCAGCACCTCCCGCTTGAGCAGGGTGCGTTGGGCGTAGAACTCGCCGAGCTTCGACTCCTCGACGCCGTAGACCGCCGCGCGCTGGGCGCCCCAGCCGCCCGCGAAGATGCCGGAGCCGCGCACCACACCGTCGGGATTGATGCCGTTGACACGGATGCCGTGGCTGCCCAACTCGGCTGCGAGCAAACGGACTTGGTGGGCCTGGTCGGCCTTGGTCGCGGAGTACGCGATGTTGTTGGGGCCGGCGAAGACCGCGTTCTTCGAGGCGATGTAGACGATGTCGCCACCCATGTCCTGCTCGGTCATCACGCGCGCGGCCTCGCGGGAGACCAGGAACGAGCCGCGGGCCATGATGCCGTGCTGGAGGTCCCAGTCCCGGGCGGTGGTCTCCAGCAGCGGCTTGGAGATCGAGATCCCCGCGTTGTTGACCACCAGGTCCACCCCGCCGAAGGCGAGCAGCGCCTGCTCGAAGGAGGAGGTGATCTGCTCCTCGGAGGTCACGTCGACGGTCACCGCGACGGCCTTGTCCGGGCCGCCCAACTCCTCCGCGACGGCAGCTGCGTTCGCCGCGTCGAGATCGGCGACGACCACGCAGGCCCCTTCGGCCACCAGCCGGTGCGCGATGGCCTTGCCGATGCCCGAGCCGGCCCCGGTGACCAGCGCGATCCGGGTGGCCAGCGGCTTGGGCGCCGGCATCCGCCGCAGCTTGGCCTCCTCCAACTCCCAGTACTCGATACGGAACTTCTCCGACTCCTCGATCGGCTGGTACGTCGAGACCGCCTCGGCGCCGCGCATGACGTTGATCGCGTTGACGTAGAACTCGCCAGCCACACGCGCGGTCTGCTTGTCCTTGCCGTAGCTGAACATGCCGACGCCCGGCACCAGCACGATCGCCGGGTCCGCGCCGCGCATCGCGGGGGAGTCGGGCGCGGCGTGCCGCTCGTAGTAGGCGGCGTACTCCGTGCGGTACTCCGCGTGGAGCTCCCGCAGCCGGGCCTTGGCCGCCTCCAGCGGGGCGGTCGGCGGCAGGTCCAGCACCAGCGGGCGGACCTTGGTGCGCAGGACGTGGTCGGGGCAGGACGTGCCGAGCGCGGCCAGCCGGGGGTGCTCGGCGCGGGAGAGGAAGTCCAGCACCTCGGGGGTGTCGGTGAAGTGGCCGACCTGCGGGCGGTCGGCGGAGGCCAGGCCGCGCAGCAGCGGCGCCAGCGCGGCCGCCCGTGCCTGCCGCTCGTCGGCCGGCAGCGGCTCGAAGCCGTCCAGCGCCGGGCCGAACGGCTCGGCCTTGCCGCGCTGTTCGAGGAAGGTCTCGGCGGTGCGGATGATGTGCAGCGAGTTGCGCTCGCACTCCTCGCTGGTCGCGCCCCACGCGGTGATGCCGTGGCCGCCGAGCACGCAGCCGATCGCCTTGGGGTTGGCCTGCTTCACCGCGGCGATGTCCAGGCCGAGTTGGAAGCCGGGGCGGCGCCACGGCACCCACGCCACGGTGTCGCCGAAGCACTCCTTGGTGAGCGCCTCGCCGTCGGCCGCGCAGGCCAGCGCGATACCGGAGTCGGGGTGCAGGTGGTCGACATGGGCGGCGTCCACCAGGCCGTGCATCGCGGTGTCGATCGAGGGAGCCGCGCCGCCTTTGCCGTGCAGGCAGTAGTCGAACGCGGCGACCATCTCGTCCTCGCGCTCGACGCCCGGGTAGACCTCGGTGAGCGCGCGCAACCGGTCCAGGCGCAGTACCGCAAGGCCCGGTTCGCGCAGCGTGCCGAGGTCGCCGCCGGAGCCCTTGACCCACATCAGCTCGGTGTCGGCACCGGTCACCGGGTCGGGGGCGGTGCCCTTCGCGGAGGTGTTGCCACCCGCGTAGTTGGTGTTGCGAGGGTCGGCGCCCAGTCGGTTGGAGCGCGCGAGCAGCGCCGCTGCCTCGGGGGAGAGGGTCATGACGGTCGTCTTCCTTCGGGTCCGGGTCCGGGTCGGGTTCCGGTTTCGCGGGTGAGATCGGGCGGGTCGAGCGTGGTCGGACGAAATCGGCTGGAGCTGGCGGGAGTTGGAGGAGTTCGCAGGGGATCGGTCGGGTTCGTACGTGTTCGTATCTGGTCGTACGGAATCGGGCGGACTTCGGTGCGTCGGTCGAGCCTACGGCGCCGCGCTGTGCGGGTGCCCCCGGGAGCGTACGGCGTGCCCCCAACGCCGGTGCACATAAAGTGAGTTACGCGCCCCAGCCGGCCTGCGTGCCGCCGACGCGCTCCGCGACGATCCGCTCCTGGTAGCCGGAAGCCCGGTAGGCCGCCAGCGGGTCGGGGTCGAGCCCCTGCTCCTGGCGCACCTCGGCGAGCAGCGGCCGTACGTCCGTGTCGTACGCGTCCATCAGCACCGCGTTGGCGCCCAGTACGTCGCCGGCGGCCTGGGCGGCCCGCAGCGCGTCCAGGTCGACGAGCAGCGCCTTCGCGGTGGCCTCCTGGACGTTCATCACCGAGCGGATGACCGCGGGGATCTTCCCCTCGATGTTGTGGCACTGGTCGAGCAGGAACGCGACCCCGGTCTCCGGTGCGAAGCCGCCGTTCTTGGCGACCTCGTGCAGGATGCGGAAGAGCTGGAACGGGTCGGCCGCGCCCGCCATCAGGTCGTCGTCGGCGTAGAAGCGGGAGTTGAAGTCGAAGCCGCCGAGCTTCCCCTGCCGCAGCAGGAACGCGACGATGAACTCGATGTTGGTGCCCGGCGCGTGGTGCCCGGTGTCCACCACGACCTGCGCCCGCTCGCCCAGGGTCAAGCAGTGCGCGTACGAAGTGCCCCAGTCCGGCACGTCGGTGGTGTAGAACGACGGCTCGAAGAGCTTGTACTCCAGCAGCATCCGCTGCTCCTCGCCGAGCCGTTCGTACACCTCGGCGAGTGCTTCGGCCAGGCGGTCCTGGCGGGCGGTGATGTCGTCCTGGCCGGGGTAGTTGGTGCCGTCGGCGAACCACAGTTTCAGGTCGCGCGAGCCGGTCGCGTCCATGATGTCGATGCAACTCAGCAGGTGGTCAAGGGCCTTGCGGCGCACCCGCGGGTCGGGGTTGGCCACCGAGCCGAGCCGGTACGCGTCGTCCTGGAAGACGTTCGCGTTCACCGCGCCGAGCCGGAGCCCGCGCTCCTTCGCGTGCCGGGCCAGCGCGTCGTAGTCGCCGACCGCGTCCCACGGGATGTGCAGGGAGACCACCGGGGCGGCCCCGGTCGCGGCGTGCACCTGGGCGGCGTCGTCCAGCTTCTCGAACGGGTCCCGGGGCACGCCCGGTTCGGCGAAGACCTTGAACCGGGTGCCGGAGTTGCCGTACCCCCAGGACGGGGTCTCGATCACCTGGGACCTCAGTGCCGCTTTCACCGCCGACAGATCAGGCATGTGCGACCCTCCGCCGACGGTTTGAAATGAATCGATTCACGTCACGAAGATAGGGGCGTGCCGAAACGCTGTCAAGGCGTACGCCGCCCGATCTACGGCAGGTGGAATCCCGCCTCGGCGCTGTGCTTCGGCGGGTTCGCGCGGTGCGTGTCGAGGGGCGCTGAGAGGCGTCGAGGGGAGCGCGATGAATCATTTCACGCCGTGAAACGCAAGCGCGGCGCGCCGAAGCCGGAGGAGGCGGGCGCTCCGCGTCGTAATCCGCGGCCGGACGGCCGGCTGGCCGGTGCTCGGTGCGGTCCCGGGAAGCCGCGGGCGTGCCCGATGGCTTGATCCCAGGCAGGCAGGCAGGCAGGCAGGTCGGGCGGCCGGGTCCCAGACACGGCCGCCGCACCACCCGGAGGTGCGTGCGGCGGCCCACCAGCTGAAGGAACCAAAGCGGTCGTCCCGCCGGCTACCGCCCGATCGGGTTGAGGTAGGTGGCAGGGCGGGTGGCGCCGTCCTGCTTGAGGATCTGGCCGCCGAACGGCCACGTCAGGGTGAAGTGCTTCGTCTCGTTGGGCGGGGTGACCAGGAACTTCGCCGGGACGAACTTCTCCTTCTTCGGCGTGGACCTGGCGACCGGAGCCAGGGTGATGCTGAAGTCCGTCGTGTCCCCGTGCTTCAGGGTGATCTTCACGGGCTTCTGGGAGGAGCGCCGCAGCGACCAGGTGCCGTCGGTCTTCTGCGCGCCGACCATGTCGACACCGGCGAAGCCGGACACGGTGCAGGTGCGCTTGCTCGTGTTGGTGAACCAGATGTACGCCTGCGTCTGCTTCTTGGTCTGGTTCATCTCCGGCCTGGCGTCACCCCCCGTGGCGAAGCCGGCCTTCAAGTCGGCGGTGTGGCAGCG
>NZ_JACEGK010000606.1:0-4455 GCF_056859195.1 Streptomyces sp. NH27 | reverse complement strand
CCCCGCACACGGCGAGCACCCCGCCCCGCCACACCCGCAGTGATCGAACAGCAGCACGCACCCCGCGATCGTACGGCCTCCCCTCGCAGGCCCGGCAACTCGCCGCAGGAGCAGGGCTCCCAGGCCACCGGCCGCGCCCCGAAGAGGCGCGTAAAGGGCGCTCCCCCTGACTTCGCCGGGGGTGCCCCCACCCGGGCGAAACTCTGGGGGAGAACCGCGCGAGACCCCCCACCGGCAGGTGGTCCCGGGGCCGGCGGACAGGGGCACCCCGGTGGGTCCGGCGGGCCCGGTCACGGGGAGCGTCAGGGCCGGGTGATCGCGGCGATCGGCATCATGCCGACCGGGTCGTAGCGGACCTGGGCGCCCGGGTGGGGGGCGTGGATGACCTGGCCGCCGCCGACGTACATCGCGACGTGGCTGGCGTCGGAGCGGTAGATCACGAGGTCACCCGGGCGGGCCTGATCCAGCGACACGTGCCGCCCCGCGTTCATCTGCTCCTGCGAGGTGCGCGGCAGCGCGACCCCGGCCTGGGCGTACGCGTACTGCATCAGCCCCGAGCAGTCGAAGGACCCGGGCCCGGTGGCGCCCCACACATAGGGAGCACCGAGCATGCGGCGGGCCACGGCGACGGCGATGGCGGCGCGCCCGGAGGACGCGGGCAGGTTCAGCAGCGGCGGCAACACCTGATCGCGGGAGGCGCGCTCGCCGCCGGCGCGGAAGGCGGCCTGCTGGGCCGCGGGCATCGAGTGCAGGATCGTCTGGGCCGCGGCCAGCGCGCGCTGCACATCCTGCTTGCGCTGCTGGAGTTGCGTCGTGGTGCTCTGCAGGTCCGCGAGCTTGCCGGTCGCCCGCGCCCGCTCCTGCCGCAACGTCCGTTCGGATTCCTGGAGTTCGTGGAGCCGGGCGGCCTGCCGGGTGCCGAGCCGGTCGAGCGCGGACGCCTGGTCGATGTACTGGGACGGCCGGTCGGACAGCAGCAGCGCCAGCGTCGGGTCCACCGCGCCCTCGCGGTACTGCGAGGCGGCCACCGCGCCGAGGTCGTCGCGCAGCGCGTTGACCCGTTGCTGGCCGCGCGCGGCGCGATCCTGGAGGTCGGCCACCTCGCCGCGCAGCCGCTTCTCGGTCTCCTGGGCGGCGTCGTACTTCTGGGTGGCCGCTTCGGCCTGCTGGTAGAGCTGGTCCAGCCGGGTCGAGGCGTCCGGGGCGGTGCCACCGGAAGGGTCGGCCGCCGCGAACTGGGCGGCACCGCCGGACAGCGCGGCGGTCGCCGCTGCCGCCGCCGACAGCACGGTGACCCTGGTGGTGCGGGAGGCGAGTCCCGGCTGCGGGGTGCGTCGATGGGAAGCCACGAACGCTGACAGTAATCGCGCTGTGGCGCACGGTTCAAAGGTCCGGCGGCACCGCGATCCGGACCGCGACCGTGAACCGCAGGTCACGCGCCCGCCGTCGGGCTTCTCGGCAAGGTGTTCATCACCCGTCCGCCGTACGGGAGTCGGGCGCGTCACCGTCCACACCGACCGTCATACGAACGAACGCGCCGGGCGGCCGCCACCGTTTCCGGCGCGGCCGCCCGGCCATGTCATCACCTGGGGCACACCGCCCCGCGGCAGTACGTCAGATCCGCACGCCGAACTCGAACGTCATGTCGCTCATCGCTTCGTACCGCACCAACGCGCCCGGCTTCGGCGCGTGCAGCACCTGCCCGTTGCCCGCGTAGAGCCCGACATGGTGGAAGTCGCCGAAGAAGATCACCAGGTCGCCGACTTCGAGCTGCGAGGAGTTGTAGATGCGGGTGCCGGCGTTCGCCTGCGCCTCCGAGGTGCGGGGTATCGTCACCCCGGCCTGGGCGTAGGCCCAGGAGGTCAGACCCGAGCAGTCGAACTGGCTGGGGCCGGTGGAGCCCCAGTGGTACGGGTCGCCGATCCTGGTGACGGCGGCGTCGAACGCGTTCTGGGCGCGAGCGCTGGCGGCCTTGGTGTTGCCGAGGTCCACCCGCGAGCTGGCCCGGTTGGCCGCCGCCGCGTCCTGCTGCGCCATCTGCGCGCGCTGCGCCGCGGTCAGACTGTTGAGCACCGACTGCGCCTTGGCGAGCTTGGTCTGCGCGTCCTTCTTGTTCTTCGCCAGGTCCGCGCGGGTGCTCTGCACCTCCGCGAGCTTCGCGGTGGCCTCCGCCCGATCCTGGTCCAGCGTCTGCTTCGCGTTCTCCAGTTGCGTGAGCGCACCGGCCTGGAGCGAGGTGATCTGGTCGAGCGAACTCGCCTGCGCCAGATAGTCGTCCGGGTTGGAGGAGAGGAAGAGCTGGAGCGACGGGTCGATGCCGCCGCTGCGGTACTGCGAGGCCGCGATCGCGCCGATGTTGTCCCGCAGCTTGTTCAAGTGCTCCTGCTGGCGGGCGACCTGGTCCTGGAGGTTCGACGCGTCCTTCTGCACCGACGCCAGCTTCTCGTTGGCCGCGTCGTACTTCTGCGTGGCCTGCTCGGCCTGGTCGTAGAGCGCATCCACCTTGGACTTGGCGTCCTTGACGGAGTCCTTGGCGGGGGCGGCGTTGGCAGCCTGCGAGGACAGTGCGACCGCTGCTGCCGCGGTGGCGGTCAGCACGGTCACGCGCACGCGGCTTGTCGGCTTGGGACGACGGTGGGACGCCACGAAGGCGGTCTCCTTCTTCCTTCAGCCGCCTACCGGTTCACTGGCGGGCGGCCTCCGAGCGCCACCCGGGTTGGATGATCGACTGCGCGGAGGTACGAGCCCAGACCTTAGTGACCAGACTGTGATCGGTTCAAATCCTTGTAGGCAAAATCTCGACCGGTTCGCATATTCTTTACGCGCCCTGTACCCGGGGTGAGGACGGGAGGACACTGCGTTGGCGGTTGTGTGATCGTGAACGCGAACCGGTGCCGAACGGCCGGAAAACGCCGGTGCGTTCACGCCGCCACGAAAGAACGCGCGGGAATCCTCCCGCGCGCTTCACCTCGTCCGCACACCCGCTTCACATCCGGGCGGTTCACATCCGGGCGCACATCAGGGCGAGCCACACCCGCGTCGGACCCGCGTCACACCCGGGCGAGCCGTTTGAGCAGCAGCACCGACGCGACCGGGCGGGCCCCGGCCTTCGCCACACCGTCGGCGACCTCCCGGTCCGCGGAGACCACCACGATCTGCCGCCCCGGCGGCTCGGCACGCACCAGCCGCCGGATCAACTCGTCCGCGGTCTCACCGGCCTTGGAGAACAGCACCCGCACCCCGCGTGGCGGCGCGAGCAGCACCGGCATGTCCAGGTCGGCGCCGTCGAAGACACACGTCACCTCCGCGCCGCTCTGCGCGGCCAGCGCCGCCAGCCCGCCCAGCAGCCGCAGCCGCTGCTTCTCCAACGGCAGCGCCGGATAACCGGTCTTGGTGACGTTGTAGCCGTCGACCACCAGATGCGCCTGCGGCAGCGCGAGGAGTTGGTCCAGCAGCGCCGGATCGGTCGCGGACAGCGCCCGGGTGGCGATGTCGCGCGCGCTGAACGCCCCGGGCGCGACCGCGTCCACGGTGTCCGCGGGCCGTACCCCGAGCGTGTCGCGCGGTGGCAGCGCCAGCTCGCGGCGCAGACCGGCGGCCGCGTCCAGCACCGTGTCCAGCAGCAACCGCAGCCGGACCTCCTCCACGCTGCGGCCCTCGCGCACCGCGCGCCGGCCCGCCTCCACCACCGCCTCGGCCTCGGTGAGCCGGGTCCGCAGCCGGCGTGCCTCGCTCTCGGCCGCGGCGCGCTCCCGCGCGGCGACCGCCCGGGACTCGTCCAACTCGGCCTGGAGTTTGCGCTGCGCGGCCTCGGCCCGCTTCACATCGCTCTGCGCGGCGCGCAGTTTGCGGTGCAGCGCGTCGCCCTCCTTGCGTACGGCGTCGAGTTCGCCGCGGGCGCGGGCCGCCTCGGCGCGGGCCTGGGCCTGGAGCGCGACCACCTCCTCGCGCAGCCGGGCGAGTTCGCGGACCGTCTCCTCGTCGGCCCGCTCGGCGTCGGCCCGCTGCGCCTCCTCGCCCGCGGTCGCCACGAGCTTGGCCCACCCGTCGGGCCGCAGCAGATACGCCGCCGCGGCCACGTCCAGCGGGTCGGCGGCCGGCGGCGGGGTGCCGGAGTCCAGCGCCCCGGTCAGCTCCGGCTGCGCCTCGCGCAGCCGCCCGGCGACCTTCTGCCGGAAGCCCGAGTCCGACTCCAGCGCGGCGGCCAGCGCGGTCGCCGCGTACTTCACCCGACGGGACGGCGTGAAACGGGCATACGGCCGCAGGGACACCGGCAGCTCGGGGTAGGTGAACCCGCCGAAGGCGTCGGCGGCGATGGCGACCACCCGGTGGCGTACGCCCTCGGGCAGCGGCCGGTCGAGCGCGGGCTCGGCAGCGCCATCGGACTCCACGCCGCCACCCGGCTCCGCCGCGCCATCCGACTCCGCGGCGGCGTGCTCCGCGTCGGGATCAGGC
>NZ_JACEGK010000605.1:0-4458 GCF_056859195.1 Streptomyces sp. NH27 | reverse complement strand
GTGCGGTGCCTGGGGGGTATCGCAGTCTGCTCAACTCCCGCCCGTTGGCCACGGGTTGGGGCGTGCGTGTCCGCGAGGCGTGGGGGACGGAGTGGTGGGGACTTGATGGACTTCGGCACCGACCGCCCGGGCACCCCGGCCGATCTGGCCTGGTTGCGCGGGGTGGACGCATACACCATGGGCGCCTACGTGCAGGCCGAGGAGGAGTTCAGGTCCGCGGTCCGGCTGGACCCGGGGATGGCCGACGCGTGGTTGGGCCTGCACGCGCTGCGCGCCGACACCTCCATCGCGCTGCTGCAGATGTACCGGCACCGTGATCGCTTCGGCGAGCAGCGCGCCGCCCACCGCCGCACCCTCAACTCCTGGTACTGGCTGGGCTGGTGGGTGCAGCCGGTGCTGGAGACCAGCCGCGACCTGCTGCTCGCGCACGCCTCGCACTGGCTGGACGGCCGCCATGTCGCCGAACTGGACCGGGCGTTGGCCGACTGCCCGCCGGTCGACACCGACCCGCAGGTACGCTTCCTGCACGCCTGCCGCGCCTACCTCGTCAAGGACTGGGAGCGGCTGGTCCGGCACACCGAACCGCTGCTCGGCGACACCGTACTCGGCATCGAGGCAGGGCTGTTCGGCGGAATGGCCCGGGTCCGGCTGGAGATGTGCGGCCAGGCCGAGCCGCTGCTGTCCGCCGCGCTGATGCGCTGCCGCAGCGAGCTGCCGCAGCGCAAGGAACTGCGCTACTGGCTGGCCCGTGCCTACGAGGGCACCGGCCGCAGCGCCGCCGCCGTGCCGCTCTACCGCGCCGTGCACCGGGTCGATCCGTCCTTCATGGACACCTCCGCCCGGCTCGCCGCGATCCACGAGTCCGACGACGGCCTCGACGAGGGTGCGGGCCTTGCCGCCGTGTCGCTGGCCGGGGGCGGTGGCCAGGCCGTACCCGAGGGCGGCGACCCCGACGGCGGCTACCCCGTCGACTTCCCGCCCGACCCGTCGGCGGCCGGCGGCCCGGGCCCCGACGCCGAGTTGGACGACTCGCTGCTGATGGCCGGGCCGCTGGGCGACGCCGTACGCGACCGGTCCGCGCCGCTGCCCGGCAGCACCGGGGCCGCGGGCCCGGCCGGACTGCCGCTCGGCGGCTCCGACTCCGCGCTGCTCGCCGAGGCGCTCGCCGAACTGGACCGGATGGTCGGGCTGGAGCCGGTCAAGCGCCAAGTGCGGGCGCTGTCCGCCCAGTTACGGATGGCCCGGCTGCGGGCCGGACAGGGCATGCCGGTCCAGCCGCCGAAACGGCACTTCGTCTTCTCCGGCCCCTCCGGCACCGGCAAGACCACCGTCGCCCGCATCCTCGGCCGGGTCTTCTACGCCCTCGGCCTGCTCGGCGGCGACCACCTGGTCGA
Source organism: Streptomyces sp. NH27 (assembly GCF_056859195.1). Lineage (NCBI taxonomy): Bacteria > Bacillati > Actinomycetota > Actinomycetes > Kitasatosporales > Streptomycetaceae > Streptomyces > Streptomyces sp. NH27. The sequence goes on along the minus strand of NZ_JACEGK010000605.1, from coordinate 3,064 downwards.
GGCCCAACGCTCCGACCTGGTCGGTGAGTTCCTCGGGCAGACCGCCGTGAAGGCGAACGAGCTGATCGACTCCGCGCTCGGCGGGGTGCTCTTCGTGGACGAGGCGTACGCCCTGTCCAACTCCGGCTACAGCAAAGGGGATGCCTACGGCGACGAAGCGCTCCAGGTACTCCTCAAGCGTGCCGAGGACAACCGGGACCGGCTCGTGGTCATCCTCGCGGGATACCCCGAGGGCATGGACCGACTGCTCGCGGCGAACCCCGGGCTCAGTTCGCGCTTCACCACCCGTGTGGACTTCCCCAGTTACCGCCCGCAGGAGCTGACCCGGATCGGCGAGGTGCTCGCCGGCGAGAACGGGGACCGGTGGGACGACGAGGCGCTGGAGGAGCTCGGCGCGATCAGCGGGCACGTCGTCGACCAGGGCTGGGTCGACGAACTCGGCAACGGGCGCTTACTTCGCACCCTTTACGAGAAGAGCTGCGCCTACCGGGACCTGCGGCTCTCGGAGTATCCGGCCACGCCCAGCCGGGACGAGCTGGCGACGCTTCGCCTGCCGGACCTCATGCAGGCTTACGGCGAGGTCCTCTCGGGGCGGGGCCCTGGAGCCCCGCCCCCCGCCGAACCGACGGAGTAGCCCGTCCCGGCGGCGGCCTGTCAGCGCCCCTGCGGGACGCACCGCACTTACGACCTGGTGCACGACAGGCGGTGGATCAGATCGTTACCGGACGAGCTCCCCCGAGGACGTGTCTCCTGCGGCCGGGCCCGGGACCGGGGCCCCGTTCTTCCGCGGGGAAGCCCTGTGCGCGGGGTCGCGGACCTCGCCGACGAGCATTTCGAGAACATCCTCAAGGGCGACCAGGCCGAGCACGCGCCCGTTCGCGTCGGTGACGGACGCGAGATGGGTGGCGGCGCGGCGCATCGCCGTGAGGGCGTCGTCCAGCGGCAGGTCGGCGCGGAGCGTGGCCATCGGGCGCCAGAGGCGTTGCGGCACCGGCTGGTCGGGGTGCTCGACGTCGAGGATGTCCTTGACGTGGAGGTAGCCGAGGTAGCCGGAACCGCCGGAGGCGTCCGCTTCGGCGGCGACCGGGAAACGGGAGTAGCCGGTGCGGACCGTCAGCGCCTCGATCTCGCGGGCGGTCGCCGCCGGGCCGAGCGTGACGAGCTCGTCCGGGGTGAGCAGGACCTCCGTGACCGGGCGGGTACCCAGTTCCAGGGCGTCCTCCAGCCGCTCCTGCTCGTCGGAGTCGAGCAGCCCGGCGGCGCGGGCGTCCTCGACCAGGACGGTCAACTCGGCGCTGGTGAAGACCGCGTCGATCTCGTCCTTCGGCTCGACCCTGAACGCGCGCAGGATCAACCGGGCGCACGCACCGAGCACCGCGATCACCGGGCGGAAGACCCGGGCGAACCCGACCAGCCCGGGGGCGAGCCGCAGCGCGGCCTTCTCGGGGTCGGACATCGCCAGGTTCTTCGGCACCATCTCGCCGATCACCAGGTGCAGGAAGACCACGATGGCCAGCGCCAGCACGTAGCCGATGGGGTGCACCAGGTCGTGCGGGACATGGACGGCGGCGAAGGCGGGCTCCACCAGGTGGGCGACGGTCGGTTCGGCGACCGCGCCGAGGGTCAGCGAGCAGATGGTGACGCCGAACTGCGCGGCGGCCATCATCTGCGGCAGGTGCTCCAGCCCGTACAGGACGGTACGGGCGGCGCGCTGCTCCGCGGCGTGCGGCTCGATCTGGCTGCGGCGCACGGAGACGAGCGCGAACTCGGCGCCGACGAAGAAGCCGTTGCCGAGCACGAGCAGTGCGGCGAACAGGAGTTGGAGTGCGCTCATCGCTGGTCGCCCCCCTCGGCACCGGCAGGACCGGTAGCACCGGCAACACCGGCAGGACCGGTGGCACCGCAGCCGACGCCGTCGTCCGGGCCGTCGTCGGGTCCGGCCGGCGCGGTCCGCACGATCCTGACGCGTTCGGCCCGGTGGTGGCCGACCTCCTCGACCCGTAGCAGCCAGCCGGGCAGTTCGGCGGTGTCGCCGACCTCGGGGATACGGCCGAGCAGGTCGGCGACGAGCCCCGCGACGGTCTCGTAGGGGCCCTCGGGCGCGGCCATGCCTATCCGGGCGAGGGTGTCGATCCGGCAGCCGCCGTCCGCCGCCCACGCCGGGTGGCCGTCCTCGGCCGGCGCCTGGGCGAGTTCGGGCAGGTCGACGGTGTCGTGCTCGTCGCGGACCTCGCCGACCAGCTCCTCGACGATGTCCTCGAGGGTGACCACGCCGGCGGTACCGCCGTACTCGTCGACGACGACCGCGATCGGCTGCTGGTTGCGCAGCAGTTCCAGCAGTTGCTGGACCGGCAGCGTCTCGGGCACCAGCAGCGGGGCGACGGCGATACGGGACACGGGGGTGCGGGCGCGCGCGTCGGCGGCCACCGCCAGCGCGTCCTTGAGGTGCACCATGCCGGTGGTGTCGTCCAGCCGCTCGCGGTAGACGGGGAACCGGGACAGGCCGGTGGCGCGGGTGAGGTTCAGTACGTCGGCGGCGGTCGCGGTGTCCTCAAGGGCGCTGACCCGGACCCGGGGGGTCATCACGTTCTCGGCGGTGAGGTCGCCGAGCGACAGGGTGCGGACGAACAGGTCGGCGGTGTCCGGCTCCAGGGCGCCGGCGAGCGCGGAGTGCCGGGCCAGCGAGACCAGTTCGCCGGGGGTGCGGGCGGAGGCCAGCTCGTCGGTGGGCTCCACGCCGAGCATCCGCACCAGGCGGTTCGCGGCGCGGTTGAGCAGCTCGATCACCGGGCGGAAGGCCCGGGAGAAGGCCCGCTGCGGGCCGGCCACCATCCGTGCGACGGCCAGCGGGTGGGACACCGCCCAGTTCTTCGGTACGAGTTCGCCGATCACCATCTGCACGCCGGAGGCGACCATCATGCCGATCACCACGGCGAAACCGGGGGCGGCGCCCTCCGGCAGGCCGGCGGCGTGCAGCGGGTCTTCGAGCAGGTCGCCGAGCGCGGGCTCGGCGAGCATGCCGACGACCAGCGAGGTGATGGTGATGCCGAGCTGGGTGCCGGAG
>NZ_JACEGK010000604.1:0-4462 GCF_056859195.1 Streptomyces sp. NH27 | reverse complement strand
GGATGCGGGCGAGGGCCTGCTCGCGGGCGCGGGTGGTGCCCGCGTGGTCGGGGCCGGCGAGTTCTTCGTGGGTGATGACGCAGACCGCCGGGTGGTGCAGGAGCCATTGACTGTGCCGGGCCTCGGGCATCCCCGGGAAGCCGGGGTCGGTCAGCGCGAGGGTGATACGGGCGTCCATGGTGGGCAGGGCGATGAGGATGTCGCGGTAGACGAGGTGTTCGGGCATGGAGCCGACGCCGCCGGCGGGCCGGGTGAGCGCCTGGATCTGGTTGACGATCCGATCGCGGATGTCGCGGTGGTGGAAGACGATCGGCGGCCGGCCGTCGCGATGCCAGGCACGCAGGAGCCCGGCGTCGGCTCGGCGGAGGTCCAGCCCGGTGACGTACCAGCAGCCGCGGCCCGGCAGCAGGTTGAGGAGGTCCGCGGTCGGCAGGCGGGCCAGCCGGACTTCGGCGTCCGGGTCGACGGGCGAAGCGTGCGTGGTGGGCTGGCCGAGGCGCGTCCACCACACCCGCCACAGCGCGCTGACCGCCTGGTGGAAGGCCGGCTCCAGCGCCTCGTGCTCTCCCCGGTGCGGGTTCAGCAGGTAGGCCGCCCGATCGGGTCCGTACGCGGCGGCGAGCAGCGGGTAGACCTCGCCGGGGCCGGGCTGCTGGGCGCCTGCGGACGGATCGCCGCTCATGGTGCCGTAGGAGGTGTAGCCGAGTGCCTTGGTGACGTCGGCAAGCAGGGGGGTTCCGCTGCCCGGCAGGGAAACGACGATCATCTGGGCTGCGAGCATCAACGTTCTCCGGGGCGAGGTCGGCCGCCGGGCCGGGCCCTGGCGGTGCGCGGCACGATGCCGCGGGTTGGGCGCGGCGCGACGCCGCGGGTTCAGCGCGGCCCGGCCGTCACCAGGGCGGTCGGGGCGGCCGGGGCGAGGAGAAGGTCCTCGTAGGTGTGATGGCGGCGGGCGGTGGTGCGCTGACGCAGCAGGGCCGCCGCGGGGACGGGCTCGCCGGCCTCCATCAGCGCGCGGGCGAGGGTGTCCTGGATGATCTCGCGTTCCACCCGCACCCCACCGATCCGCTCGGCGTCCGCGCCCAGGCGGATCAGCAGGTCCGCCGCCGCCCGGGGACGTCCTGCCGTGATCGCCGCCAGAGCCCGCGCCACGGGTGCCAGAACGTCGCGGAACTCCGGGCGCCGGTCGGTGGCGGCGCGGCGGGCCAGGGCGTTCAGGTCGTCGCCGGCCGCCTCCACGGCCAGCGCCAGTGCCAGGTTGAAGGTGTGGAAGACGTCGACCATCCCGCCCGGCGCGGCCAGCAGTTCCCGCACGTGCGCCGGGTCGCTGCGGCCGGCCGGCTCCTGCCCGGCCAGGAGCAGCCGCCAGTTCGTCGCGGCCCGCATCCCCACATCCGCCCGCGCCAGGACCGTGTCCGCCCGCCGGCGCGCATCGGCGAAGTCGCCGCAGGCGATCGAGTGCAGTGCGGCATGCCAGTTCAGATGTCGCGACTGCACGGCCTGCGGGTCCGGCGCGAGCCATTCGTCCACGAACCTCGCGCCGGCCCGGCCGGCTCCCTGCTCGTGTTCCGCGTGGGCGAGGGCGTGCGCGGCCACCCCCGAACGCGGATACCGGGCCAGTGCCTGTTCGGCGAGCCGATGCGCGTCCCGCACCCGCCCCTGCTCGGCACGGGTCGCGGCCAGCCAACCCGTCCAGGCCCAGCTGTCCGGGCCCGCCAACGACGCCTGCTCCTCGACGAGGATGTCGCCACGGGTGCGATAGGAGGGGTCCCCGCACGCGGCGAACGAGCCCAACATGAGCCCGGCGACCTCGTCGGCAGGCCACCGTGCGAAGTGCCCCGCCAAGTGGTCGGCGCTCAGCCGGTACTGGCGGTGCGAGAAGAGGAAGATTCCGTAGACCACGCTCGCCTGCCGCTCACCGGCGGCCTGCGCGTCCTGGTACGCGACGGCCAGTTGGTCCTTCAACTCCGCGTCATCGAGGCGGTCGCAGGTCGCCAGCATCAGCAGGCCCCGCGCTGTGCCGGACTCCGGCTTCGAGGTCGCCCACCGGCGTAGCAGCGGCAGCGCCTGCCCGCTCAGGGCCAGCATCTCGGTCACCGCCCGGTCTTCCAGCCGCGCGGCCGTCACCGTTGCTGCTGCTGTGTCCGCCGCGGTCACCATCGTGTTCGCCGCACCCACCACCGCGTCCGCCGTCATCCGACCGGTCGCCTCCGCCGGTTGATCCCGCCAGGTCAGACGCTGGAGCCGAACAGGGCGGTGCAGACGATTCCGCTGCTGCCGCAGTGGTTGCGCGGCAGGCTCAACGGCAGACCGGTCTGATTGCCGCCCCCCACTCCGCTGCCGGCCACCGTGACGCCCTCGGACCGCGCACCCTGGTCGTGGCCGACGCAAGTGTTGCCGAACACCGCGTCGCCGACGCCGATGACACTCGCGTGCGCGGCGCCGGCCGGAAGCAGCGCCGCCCCCGCCACCGCACCCAGCACAGCGGCCCGCGCCGCCCGCGTCTTCCCCGCGCCGCCGACCATGCCCCGCAGTTCCGCGCCCATCACGTTCCTCCGTCGTCCGGGATCGGGTCCCGGTGAAGTGCCGACCGTGCCCGTCGCATAATCCGGGCCGTGCCCTGATCAACGAGCCGGGGTCGGGTCCGACACGGCCGCCGGCGGTCGCTGACGGCGCGGGGTTCCGAAGCCGCCGACCGTAGCGGCGTCGCGCTACGAACCCGCCGCCGCGAGGCGCCGGTTGGCCCGCAGGGCGGCCGGGGCGGATCGGCTCACGCCCGGGGAGGGGCGGATGGAATGCGGCGGAAGGCGGCCCCGCCGCTGGGGCGGGGCCGGGTCGGTGCTGTCCGGCGGTGGGCCGGGTGGTGGATACGGGGAGGGGTCAGGCGGACGGGTTGGTGAAGTAGTGGCCCTTGTCGAGGTCTTCGAGGAGGCCGGGGCCGGTCGGGTGCCAGTCCAGCAACTCGCGGGTGCGGGCGCTGGAGACGGGGCTGTCGAGGCCGATGAAGGTGGACATCCAGGTGAAGTGGGCGGCCGCGTCGTCGGGGGAGACCGAGGCCACGGGCAGGTCGAGGTGGCGCCCGATCACCTCGGCGACCTCGCGGATCGGCACGCCCTCGTCCGCGACGGCGTGCAACGTCGATCCGGCGGGGGCGCTCTCCAGGGCCAGCCGGAAGAGCGTCGCGGCGTCGGAACGGTGCACGCCGGGCCAGCGGTTGGCGCCGTCGCCGATGTAGCCGGAGACGCCCTTGGCGCGGGCGGTGCCGACGATGGTGGAGAGGAAGCCGTGGTCGCCGTCGCCGTGCACCGTCGGGGCGAGGCGGACGACGGAGGAGCGGACCCCGCGCTCGGCGAGGGCGGCCGTGGCCTGCGCGTTGGCCAGCCGCTTGGCCGGGCCGCCGGTCACATGGGCGCCGACCGGGCTGCCGGCGACGCCGTCCTCCTCGGTCGCGACCCGCCCCGGCGCCAGCCCGAGCACGCCGGACGCGATGACGAACGGCCGGTCGGAGCCGGCGAGCACGTCGCCGAAGGTGTCGATGGCGAGGCGGTCCGCGTCGGCCGCGGCCTCGAAGCCGCCGCTGAACGCGATGTCGTGCTTGAACGCCAGGTGGATCACGCCGTCGGAGTCGGCGGCCGCGTCGCGCAGCGTGTCGATGTCGTCGATCGTGCCGCGGCGCACCTCCGCGCCGGCCGTGGCCAGGGCGTCGGCCGAAGCGTCGGAGCGGGCCAGCCCGATGACCTGGTGGCCTGCGCCGAGGAGTTCCGGAACGACGGCGGAGCCGATCCAGCCGGACGCACCGGTGATGAACACACGCATGAGGGGAACCTCCTGGTAAGCGGGTTATGTCGGCATATGCCGAGGCATGGGTGTACGTCGACTGCCCGCCATCGCGCCGTGCGATGTCCTGCGGGGTGCGGGCGGACGGGCTGATGTCAGTTACTGCTATCAACCGTAGCACCCGATGTCAGTCACTGCTATCACGTAGGATCGGGGGCATGGGTCGATGGGAGCCGGACGCGCGGGGGCGGCTCGAACAGGCCGCGATGGAGCTCTATCGGGAGCGCGGGTTCGAGCAGACCACCGCTGCGCAGATCGCCGGCCGTGCGGGGCTCACCGAGCGGACGTTCTTCCGGCATTACGCCGACAAGCGCGAGGTGTTGTTCGCGGGGGCGGCGCGGTTGGAGGAGCTCTTCGTGGACACGCTCGCGGGGGTGCCTGCGGCGGCCACGCCGATGGAGGCGGTGGCGGCGACGCTGGCGGGGGTGGCGGAGGTGTTCGCGGGGCGGTACGACTTCGCCCGGCAGCGGCAGGCGATCATCATGGCGAACGAGGAGCTGCGGGAGCGGGAGTTGATCAAGCTGGCGTCGATATCGGCGCGGCTCGCGGAGGGGCTGCGGCGGCGGGGGATCGCGGAGCCGACGGCGAGTCTGGCGGGGGAAGCGGGGATTGCGGTGTTCAAGGT
>NZ_JACEGK010000603.1:0-4471 GCF_056859195.1 Streptomyces sp. NH27 | reverse complement strand
GCGGTGGAGTCGGTCGGGAGGGCCTTCGGCGCGGCGACGGTGCCGCCCGCGTACAGCGTCGACTGGTCGGGCGACATGGCCAGTGCGCGTACGGTCGCGGTGCCGGTGCCGACCGTGAACGACAGCTTGCAGGAGGTGGGCGCGCCCGAAGCGGCGTTGAACGCCTGGAAGTTGAGCGCCTTCTGCGCGCCGGCACTCCCGGCGGCGGCGCCCGGCGGCCGTACCGTGGAGAAGGTGCCGCCGGCGTACACCACACCGTGCGCCTGGGCCAGCGCCCACACCACGCCGTTGGTCTGCCAGGTCGGCAGGTCGTCGGCCGTCATGGCGACGGGCGGCGTGAGCGCGTGCGCGGGCTGCGTCGCGGTGAAACCGATCATCGACAGCGCGGCGGGAGACAGCGCCGCCGACAGTGCCCCAGCTTTACGCATGAGCCCCCCTGGCTCGGAACGCCCCCTGGCGACCGAACCGGCCGCGACGCTCGCAAGGCTAGCGTCTTCCCCGCCGCCGGGCCCGCGTTCCGGCACAGTCCGTCGAGTTCGCGTCACGCCGTGCGATGCCGGGTGCGCGGGGCGTGGCGCCCGGGGCGCGGGGCCGTGGGGCCGTGGGGCGTTGACGGGATACGGGAGGTCGTCAACGCCCTGCCAGGGCAAAGGAGCCCGGCAGCGGCCCGATGCTGACGTGGCCGGCGAATGGGCAGGCGTGTTGCCCCCGGGTATCGGCGGCCTCAGCTTGCGCTGGGGCCTTGGCGCTGTCCGGCAGTGTCCTGATCGGGTGCCCAGAGCCGGTCGGCGTCACCGGCGGCCAGGCTGCCCTGGTAGACGTCGATCTTGCGCTCTATGAGTTTCAGGTTCTCCCGCATATCCGCCAACTTGGCCAGGACATCGGCACGGTGGGACTCCAGGAGGGCGAGCCGTTCCACCTCGTTGCCCGGCCCTGCGGCGACCAGTTCGGCGTAGTGGCGGATCCCCCTGATGGGCATGCCCGTGGCGCGCAGCTTGGTGCAGATGACGATCCACTTGAGATCGAGTTCCCGGTACCGGCGGCGACCACCGCTCGTACGGTCGATGGTGGTGATGACCAGGCCGGCGCGCTCGTAGTACCGGAGCGTGTGCACGCTCACCCCGGTGCGGCGGGCCGCCTCGACGGTGAGCGAGCGACCGCGAGCGGCCACGGCAGAAGCACCACAACGGTGAGCACAGGGCCGCTGGACGGGCGGGCCACGCGAAGGTCGGTCAACGCCGCCCGCATCCGCCGGGCGGTCAATGCCCGCAGGCCCACTGCCACTTGCCCGACGAGCAGGTCGCCCTGAGAGGGCGGTACGTGAGCCGAACACCCCCGGCGTCGGCACTGGCCTGGGCTGTTCCGTTCTGGCCTGGCCTGGCCTGGCCTGGCCGCGGTCCGTCGTCCGCACCCGAGGATCGGGATCGTTCAGGTGCGGAACACGTTCACCTGGGGGAGGTCGCGGTGCCGGTGGTGCGCGTCGACGATCCCGGCGAGGTTGTACCGGCCGAGAGCCCGATACGCCGCGACGAGCAACTCGCGTGCCTGGCGCTCCCGTTCGGCGTCTCCATCACCGGCCCAGTGCAGGTCGCGCCCGAGGGTGAGGGCCCCGGCCGGATCCCCGGCGGCACAGCGCCGCAGGGCCTCGGCGACCCACGAGGCGACCACATCAGGATCCCCGGTCAGCTGCTTGTGCAGGTTGGTTCCCCAGTCGTAGTCGTCATAGGGACGTTGCCTGCCGCGCGGAACGACCGGCTCACCGTCGACCAGCGCCCCACCACCGTCCAGGGTCTCGAACCGGCTCGGGTCGCCGTCCTCGAGCATCTCGTCCTCGGCCCGGTACGTCTCGCGGTACGCGTCGCCCTCCTCGGGTCGGTCCCTGGTCTCGAAGGTCATCAGAACCTCCCGCAGCGCCCGCAGCCCGAACCGCTCTTCCGCCAACTCCGCAGCGATCGGCTCGTCCTCCCCGGCCTCGCTGTCGAGGTGGGCCTGACGCTGCTCGATCCGTCCGCGTACGACCTCCAGCGGCGTGCCGGACGGCAGGCCGACGCCACCACCGTCGTTGTTGTAGTACGACGCGACCCCGGTGCAGGTACGGCCGTCGTCGTACCAAAGTCCGAAGTGCAGCCCATCGGTGCCGCCGTGCATGAAGGTCAAGAACTCGGGCGGATCCCGGTAGTAGCGGCCGTGCACCCGAACGTCGAGCCCCTCACGCGGCGGGCGCGCAGGGTCGTCGAACAAGTCCATGATCCCGTACGGATGCAGTTCCAGTTCCGTGTCGCGGAGTGCCCGCTGTTCGACCGACCCGAGTGACAGCAGGAACAGCCAGTACCGGAAGATCGAGTCAGGAAGTTCGATGCCCCAGTCGTCGGCGAACCGCCCCTCAATCGCGGCCCGTTCGCGGGAGACCCGGGACTCGGCAGCCAACCGGACCGCCGGATCCGGCGGCTGATGGGCCAACCGCCAGACGGCGTAGTCCCGCTGCTCGGCTGCCCCACGAGCCGCACACCGCCGGTCGCCGGCCAGGTCGCTCCGGCGGACCGGCCTCATGCCGAAAATGGCATGCTCGAGTCTCTCCTCGGGCGTCAACTCGGCCGAGGCATCTTCGGCGGGATGACGGTCGGCAAAACATCTGTCGGCGACAAATCCCGGAAACCAGAAGTCGTCGTCGCCGTACACCACTGCGGCGGCCTCGGCCGGAGGCAACGGGACAACTTCCCGATCGAACCGGGCCAACGCGGCCGACCGGAGCCGACCCACCCGCTCATCCACCAGCGAAGCGTGTCGGCAGTACGCGTCCCACTCCCCGACCAGGTCCTCTTCGGACTCATCGACCAGCTCGTAGAAGAACGACAGTTTCTCCCCGTCGGCCAACCTGTTGTGATCAACATCGACCTCCACTCGGAGATCGGAGATCACTTCCTCGTCCGTCTTGCCCTCAAGCCACTCGGGTAACGTCACGCGGCGAGCCTACTGTCCACGGTCGGTCCCACCTCGTCGAGGTGGCCCCTGCGTGGACCCGCCGGTGGCGAGCGAAGGAGGAGCGATCCCCATGCGCGGAAGATCACCGTGGCGCTCCGAGCGGCGCCCCGCCACGCCTCGGCTCCCCGCCTCGGAACCACCCCGCCGACCAACCGCGCCCGAGCCCGTCCGCGTTCGGACAGCGCCTCGAACAAGCCCCGGAAGCGCCGAGATCCCGTCCGGTCAAGCCGATCAATCAGATCGGACAGGATCTCGTCAACCGTTCACACCTGGATGCGCGAACTGTCCGTGCCCGGCCGGCCGTACGGTCCTCCGGACACCGGGGTCGTCGTTCGGGTCATCGGCCGAGTCAACGGTCGAGCCGTCGGCCGGATCGTCAGCCGGCGTCGGCCTCGACGAGTGCGGCAAGGTTCGCCAGCGCCATCCGCGTACCGGTCTCGTTGTCGGCGGCGGGCACACCGTCGGGGATGCCCTCGTGCACGACCAGCACATCGGTACCGGCCCGCCCGTCGGTGCCCGCGCCCGCGTCGGTCAGCGTGGTCGTCATCGTCATCCGGCCGTGGAAGCGGGCCTCGCCCGTCTCGAACTCGAACTCCTCCACCACCTCCTCGCCGGGCACCAGCCGCACGAACCGGCCGTGGTACGTGTCCGTACGCGCCTCGGACTTGCCGCTCGCGGTCGGCGCGTCATAGGTCAGCGAGATCCGGAACGTGCCCCCCTCGCAGGCGTCGAACGCGTGCACCTCGCTGCGCATGCCGTCCGGCACCCGCCACTTCGCGAGCGCGTCCGCGTCGACCAGCGCCGCGTAGACAGCCGCGCGCGGCGCGTTCACATGACCGGCCACCCGAGTGGTGTACATGCCATCACCCTACGACCGCCGGGCCGTCCGACCGACGTACGCGCACGGCGTGCCGCCGAACCTCCTTGCCGTCAGGGGAGTTTGAGCTGCTTCATGAAGCGGGCGTCCACCGCGCCGGCGTGGCGGCGGAACGCCACGAGCGGGACGTCCCGCAGCTCGCCGGTCTCCAAGTAGCTCTGCCGGCCCGCCGCGTCGTCCACCGTGCCCGCGGGCAGCGCCAGCACCCCGGGGAGTTCGCCGTGCCGCTTCGTGGTGATCTTGGCGACCCGCGCGGACTTCCCCCGCACCGCCAGCACCAAACAGGGCCGGTCCTTGGACCCGGGCCCGTCCTCGAAGGGCACCTCCGCCCACCACACCTCGCCCCTGCGCGGCATCCGCTCACCGCGACTGCCTTGACCAGAGCGCGACTTCGGGCCCGTCCCGGCGCGCGGCTCCGGCCCCCGCGGCGGCCGCGTTCGACCGCTCCGCGGCGGCCGCCGCGACCTGGCCCGGCCGTCGATCAGCGCCGCGACCAGCGCCAGCGCCGCCACCGCGGCCACGGCCGCCCACATCCCGCCGCTCATACCTCGCCCCGCCTTCTCTTCAACCTCATCGACTTCTTCGACCTCTTCGACCTCTTCGACCCGAACC